>JBKPDL010000064.1:0-44296 GCA_046727855.1 Acidobacteriota bacterium | reverse complement strand
AGCCGGGACGGAGGTCACTAGCAGGGACGGAGGTCCGCCTACCGCACCTTCTGCAGCACTGCGCCGAAGAACGCCTCGAGCTGGTCGCGAACGGGGTCCGTGCGCAGAAACCCTTCAGGGGTAGCCAAGTTGCGAATCGCGCGCGGAAGCTCAGAAAGCGAATCAACCGGTTCGATCGCGAATTCTGCTGCCTGGGCGAGAAACGTCGCGACAACATGCTCGTTTTCCTCAGGCTCGCTCGAACAGGTGCTGTACACCAGGCGCCCGCCAGCGCGAACGACCCGCGCGGCACGATGGAGAAGATCGACTTGCGTTCGCGCGAGTGCCGGGAGGTGGTCCGGCATCCGCTTCCACTTGATGTCGGGATCGCGGCGAAGTGTACCCAACCCTGAACACGGCGCATCGACGAGCACGCGATCGAACACCCCCTCGGCGAACGGAAAGTCGGACGCGGCCGCGATCTGAACGAGCCGCGCGTTGTGAACGCGACACCGTTCGATCGTTCCCGCCAGCGCTTTCATTCGACGCGCGCGCACGTCGGTGGCGACGACAACCCCCGATGCACCGACTTGTCCGCCAAGCGCGACCGTCTTGCCGCCTGGCGCCGCGCACGCGTCGAGCACACGCTCACCGCGACGTGCCGCCACGAGCTCCGGAATGACCTGCGAGGCCTCGTCTTGCACCACGAATTGACCGCTCCTGAACGCGCGCGAGGTGAGTGGGCGTCCATCAACTACGTAAAGACCGCGCGGCGCAATTCGCGTCGGCGAAGTGGTGACGCCTTCGGCCGCGAGTTCCGCTGCCAGCTCCTCGCGGCTGGCGGCAAGACGACTTGCGGCGAGCGTGAGTGCGGGCGTCTGGTTGTTGAAACGCAGCCACTCCTCCGCCACCTCCCGGCCATATCGCGCAACCCATCGCTCGACGAGCCAAAACGGATGCGAGTGCACGACTGCAAGATGCTCGATAACTGAATCGCGTGGCGGCCACGTGATCGCTTCTCTTTCGCGCGACAGCCGCCGCAACACCGCGTTGACAAACGGCGCCGCGCTCTTCTTGCGCGCCGTTTTCACCAACGAGACGCTGTCGTTGACGGCAGCCGATGCCGGCACCCGCTCGCGATAGAGCAGTTGATACGCGCCAAGGCGTAACGCATCGAGAACTTCGGGATCGAGCCGATCAAGGCCGCGGCCGCTGACTTGCGCGATTTGATAGTCCAGCGCGCCACGCCATCGCAGAGTGCCGATGATGAGATCGGTCGCGAGCGCGCGGTCGCGGGTGTCCTCGAGACTATCGCGCGTGCGCGCCAGCGTCTCACCGAGATCGGCACGGTCGATCTGCCGCAGCGCAAGATACGCCGTTGCGCGCGCCGGAGCAGTCATCATCAGCCGAAGCGTTGACCGGTCAGGGTGCCGTGGCCGGCGACAAAGTCGCGAGCGGCCATTATTCGGCGCCCCTCGGGCTGAAGCTCAAGCAAGTCGAGCGCGCTCCCAGCGCCGCAAGCAACGCTAATAAATCGGCCCGCTGCCACACATGTTCCCGGCGACGCATCGCCTGCGGCCAAATCCGACACGCGCGCCTCATGGATGACCAGTCGCGAACCATTAAGAAATGTGTACGCGTTCGGCCAGGGGCGCAGTCCGCGAACCTGGTTGTGCAGTTCCGAGGCCGGTCTATTCCAGTCGATCTGCCCTTCCTCTTTCATCAGTCGCGGCGCATAGGTTGCTTCGGCATCGTTCTGAGGCGTTTCGGTCGCGCGACCCGCCGCGATATCGTCGAGCACGCCCACCAGCAGGTCGGCGCCGAGCACGGCGAGGCGGCGCTCCACCACCTCGCTCGACTCGTGTGGACCGATCGGGCGCGAAGCCCGCGCAATCATCGGTCCCGCATCAAGCGCCTTCACGACGCGCATGATTGTCACACCCGTCTCAGATTCGCCGGCAAGAACCGCGCGATGAACAGGCGCGGCGCCACGGTACTTCGGCAGGAGCGACGCGTGCACGTTGATCATGCCGTGCGCGGGTGCCCGCAAAAGCCACTCCGGGAGAATCTTCCCGTACGCCGCAACAACGCCAAGGTCCGCCGCCAGGGTATGGAACTTGTCTTCGAACAGCTGACGCGCGAGTCGCTCGGGTTGCAACACCGGCAAGCCCTGCTCGACGGCGAGCGCTTTAACCGGCGCAGCCGACACCCGGTGTCCGCGCCCCCGCGGCTTGTCCGGCTGAGTAACGACGCCGACGACCTGATGCCTCGACTGAAGCAGCTTCGCGAGGGTTGGAACCGCAAAGGCCGGAGTTCCGAAAAAGGCGATGCGCAGCCGCCGCGCTTCGTTCACCATTCGCCGGCGCGTGCGAGCTTCCGAATTTTTCGCACGATGAGATCGCGTTTTATTCCGCGCAGGCGATCGACGAAGACCGTGCCGTCAAGGTGATCCACCTCGTGCTGAAACGCGCGTGCCAGGAGTCCCTTGCCCTCCAGCGTGTGCTCCTCACCCGTGCGCTTCAGGCCGCGGACGACAACCCGCTCCGGTCGGGCCACCGTGGCGTTGAAGCCTGGAACGCTGAGGCATCCTTCCTCCTCGAGCTGCATGCCGTCGCGTTCCACGAACACAGGATTGATCATCGTGATCAGTCCGGCAGGATCCCGCCCGATCGAGAGATCCACCACAAAGATGCGGAGCGAAACGCCCACCTGCGGCGCCGCCAAGCCGATGCCCGGCGCGGCATACATCGTTTCGATCATGTCGTCGATGACCGTCTGAATCTCGGGTGTGATGGTTTCAACCAGTGACGCAGGACGATGGAGAACGGCCGCTCCGTAGCGGACGATCGGACGAAGCATCGGGTCAGGCGCGCGCAGCCGCGCGACGGGTCAACCGCTGTTTGAGATGCTGGTTGGTCTCCCGGAAATGCGCCTCGAGCTGCCGCATCGAGTCGCCAGCGAAGCGATCCAGCACCGCCTCCGCGAGCACCAGACACACCATCGCCTCGCCGACCACGGCGGCTGCCGGGACGGCGCAGACATCACTGCGCTCAATCGCCGCCGGCGCCTCCTCCAGGGTCGTGAGATCAACGGAGCGCAACGGCTTCATCAGCGTCGAGATCGGTTTCATGAACCCGGTGACGCGAAGCTCTTCGCCGTTGGTGACGCCGCCTTCGAGCCCGCCGGCCCGATTCGTCGGCCGTACGATCGCTGGCATGCCTTCTGCGGCCTCCGGATTTGCCGTGATCTCGTCGTGCACTTGTGAGCCGGGCCGTCGCGCGGCGGCGACGCCATCGCCGATGCCAACGGCCTTGATCGCGTGAATCGACATGACCGCTTGCGCTAGCCGACCATCGAGCCTGCGATCCCACTGCGTGTACGACCCGAGTCCGGCCGGTACACCACGGGCCACGACCTCGAAAGCGCCTCCCAACGTATCGCCGGATTCGCGCGCACGATCGATCGCGGCAATCATCTCGCTTTCGACCTGTCGATCGGCGCAGTGGAGAAGCGAGTCGTCCGCAATCGCACGAATCGTTTCAAACGGAATCGCCGAATCGGCCGAAACGGCCACGGGACCGATCGCGGTCACGTGACTTGCGACCACGATGCCCAACCGCTCGAGCAGTTGCCGCGCGATTGCGCCGACGGCGACGCGCGCTGCCGTTTCGCGCGCGCTGGCGCGCTCGAGGACGTCCCGGATATCCTCGTGCTCGAACTTGAGGGCGCCCGCAAGATCTGCATGCCCGGGCCGTGGACGGACGACGGGCGCACGCCGGGCACCGATGGCGCCGTCGGGCATTTCAGCCTCGATGTGCATCGTTTGCTGCCAGTTCGTCCAGTCGCGATTTTCGATCAGCAGCGCAATCGGCGCGCCTGTCGTTCGCCCACGCCGCACTCCGCCCACGAAGCGTGCGCGATCCGATTCGATCGCCATCCGTCGTCCGCGTCCGTATCCTCCCTGGCGGCGACGAAGATTCTGCGTGATTTGATCAAAATCGATCACGAGACCGGCCGGAACGCCTTCGAGAATCGCAACGAGCGTCGGCCCGTGCGATTCGCCGGCAGTCAAAAATCTCAACATCGCCCTCGCATTGTATCCGAAGTTTCTGCGAACTTCGGGATCGCGCGCGTGTGAAACGGCCCGGTTTCATTGACGTTTCGAAGCGGAGGCCGGTTTGCACTACACGCTCGCATGCTTCGATTCGATCGCTATCTCCTTGCTGAATCGCGCGCGCTTGATCTCACCAGTGGGAACCTGGTCGAGCTCGAACGCACGCAGCGCGACGCCCGCAATGCGGCGGCGCTGTTTACCACGCGTGAGGGACGCACGCTCATCGACGTCGAGCCGGCGTCCAAGGGCCGCTACGAAATCTGGGAACACTGGCTTCCTCGTCGATCGCCTCATGATCTCGATTCCACGCTCGTCAGCTTTGTCGAGGTTCTCGACTGCGCGCGGCATGGCGCGCCGCGCCCGTTCGAACTCTCCGCGGTCCGCAAAGCCGATCGCGACTACTTGCGCCGCGCACTCGCACGTGAGGCCCGCATACGCGGCTGGATTCCGATCGACGCTGAATTGTTGGGCGTGTTCACTCGTCGCAAGTCGCGCCAGTGGCCGGCGTGGCTCGAGGATCGATCGCTCGTGGTGTTCGTCGAGGCGCCCGGGTTGTCGGGCGACGCCGTGCTCGCCTTGCTCACGCTGGCGCAGCGGGACAGCCGGCCGCACGTGCTGGTGCGTGCGCTGGCCACACACGATCAGCGCTGGCCTTTTCTGCCCCGATCGTCGACCCCTCCCACGGTTCACGAGGAACTGAGCCGCTTCCAGTCCGAATCTGAGGCGAAAGCGGAACGTGCCGTCAGCCAGACGCCGGACCTCTCAGTGGAGGCTGCGGCGCGTTGGGCCCTCATGCTCGACGACCTCACCGGCGGCGCGGCTCGTAGCGCCAAAACTCTCGACCTTGCGCAAGTGCTCGTCGCGCGCGAACAGACCTTCGAGGCCCGCGCGCTTCTGTCACGCGTGAGCGACGCCGAGCCCGCCACCGCGGCAAAACGAGCCGTCGTTGACCAGCAGATCTCGGAACGCACGGCAGCCAACACGAGGAGGTGGGACATGGTCGACGACTTCGTGGGCGTGCTCCAGATCTGCCAGGACATCGAGGACGAGCAGACGGCGCTCGCGCGCGTCGGCGCATTTCTGCGCGATCGCCTGCAGGCGTCCACAGTGGCGTTTGTCGCACGTGAGGCGAACGGTCCGTACGTGCTCACTCGCGTCGGCTCGGAGAGCGCGCGCGTCGACCTGGCCGTGCGATCGATCGAGACTGGCGTCAGCATTCCCGCGGCGCAAGAAGAGGGGCCGGTCGAATCGGCATGTCCCATTCGCCACGCCGCGGAGGTGATCGGCGCGTTGTGGTGCCGATGGAGCGCAGGCACCCCTGTTGCCACCGAACAGGCGACGACGCTCCTGGGAATTGCGGCCGCGGCCGCGGCGCCGAGCCTCCGGCTGGCGATCGCACGGCGAAGCCTGGTTTCGCCGTCGGCTAACCCCGTACCGGAACTCGTGGGCGAAAGCTCGGCCATGGCTGCCGTGCGCGAAGCCATTCTTCGCGCCGCCGCGTCGCCGTTTCCCGTCGTGGTCGAAGGGGAGAGCGGCTCCGGGAAGGAGCTAGCGGCACGCGCCGTCCATGCGCGCAGCGTCCGGCGCGACAAGCGCTTCTGCGCCATTAATTGCGCGGCGCTGGTCGACGATCTCGTCGAAGCCGAGCTCTTCGGACACACACGAGGTGCGTTCACAGGTGCGAGCACCGACCGTGCGGGACTTTTCGAGGACGCCAACGGCGGTACGCTGTTTCTCGATGAGGCGGCGGAGCTCGGCACGCGCGTGCAGGCGAAGCTGCTTCGAACGCTGCAGGAAGGCGAAGTGCGGCGCCTCGGTGAATCGTCCGTCCGGCGCGTCGATGTGCGCATTGTCGCGGCCACCAATCGACCGCTTGCCGGCGAGGTCGAAGCGGGCCGCTTTCGCCGTGATCTGTGGTATCGACTCGACGTCATTCGCGTGACGCTGCCGCCCCTGCGATCGCGGCTCGAAGACCTGCCGCTTCTCGCCGCCCATATCTGGCGTGGTCTCGCGAATCGCACCGGCAGTAAGGCAATTCTGAGTCCCGCCACCATTGCCGCCCTCGGCACATACGATTGGCCCGGCAACATCCGCGAGTTGCAGAATGTGCTCGCCTCGTTGATCGTCTCGTCGAAAACGACAGGACTTATCGGGCCGGCCGCCTTACCTGCGCACGTTGCACGCGCGGCGGCGTTCCCGCGCGACCTGACGCTCTCCGACGCGCGGCGTCAGTTCGACGAGCGCTATGTGCGTGCGGCGCTTGCGCGCGCGGGCGGTCGTATCGTGCCGGCGGCACGCGAGCTCGGACTGACGCGACAAGGCCTGGTCAAGCTCATGGGACGCCTCGGCATTGAGAGCGGAATCCCCGATAATGGCCAGTAGTGGGCAACGCGCTGAATCACGACGTGTACGAACACGGTGCGGTATCGGCGCGCGACTGGCGCGCCTATCTCCCCGAAGGCGTGCGGCCGTATGTCGAGCGGGCCCCCTTGGCAGCGGCGTTTCTTGGCGTGTCCTCTGGTGCGGCGTTCGCGATGATCGGCGCGACGCTGACCACGCGCCTGGCGCAATACGGCATCAAAAAAAGCGCGGTCACCGCGTTCGCACTCACCTTTCTTGCCTACAACCTGAAATGGATCTGGGCGCCTGTCGTCGATACGGCCCGCATTCCTCTGCTCGCGCGCTACGGCCAACGCCGTTCGTGGCTCTGGTTCGTGGGCCTGCTCGTCATGGCTTCAGTGGTGTTTCTCGGCAGTCTGGATCCGCAGCAGACTCTCGGGACAGTGGCCCTTGCGGCCATCCTCGTCGGATTTGCCGGGGCCACCTACGACATCATTATCGACGCGTACCGAATCGAGCTGCTGGAGCCGCGGCAACTTGGCGTCGGGTCCGGCATGTCGCAGTACGGCTGGCGCATCGGCGCCGCCGCTGCCGGCGCGGCTGCACTGATCGTCGCAGCACGTTACGGATGGGCCGCTGCATACACGACATGCGCGCTCTTCGCGCTGCCGGCCATGCTCGTCGGAGTGGTCATGGGCGAGCCGCGCAGACATCGCGAGCCGGCGGCACCCCGAGGCGCGATTCAAGCCGTCATTGCCTACTTCAGCCCGCTGGCCGAGTTCCTGAGACGCGATGGCGCGCTCGTCGTCCTCCTGTTCGTTCTGATCCACAAGATCGGCGACACACTGGCCAACCTGACGCTGCGGCTACTGTTCGAGGATCTTGGATTTTCGAACGATGAAATCGCGTTCTACGACGTGGCGCTCGGTTTTGTTGCGTTGCTTGTCGGCGTGTTCGTCGGCGGGATCATGTACGCGAGCCTCGGGATGAAGCGGTCGGTGCTCATCAGCCTGGTGTTGATGGCCGTCTCAAACTTTGGGTTTGCCGCGCTCGCGGCGGCGGGCCACACCAACATGGGCATGGTCGCGGCGATTAGCTTCGAGAACTTCGCCAGCGGCATCGGCGGCGTCACCGTTGTGGCGTATCTCTCCGCTCTCTGCAATCTGCGTTTCACCGCCACGCAGTACGCGCTCCTCTCCGCCCTGGCGAGCATTGCCGGCCGTTTTCTAACAGGCACAACCGCGGGTTCGCTGATTGAGATGATGGGCTACGTCAACTTCTATTTGCTGACGACGCTCATCGCGTTTCCTGGCGTCATCCTCTTTTGGTTCATGATTCGATCGGGCCTCGCCGACGTCTCGCTCGGGACAGCGGGGAAGGAAGGGCCCGCCGCAGACAACTAGCATGCGGACACAGATGACATCCTGTGTTTTGGCTCATCTGCGGTCATCTGTGTTTATCTGCGTCTAAAATCTCCGTTCATCTGCGTTCATCTGCGTTTACCAAAATCTCCGTTCATCTGCGTTCATCTGCGTCTACCAAAATCTCCGTTCATCTGCGTCCATCTGCGTCCACAAATCTGCGTCCATCTGCGTCTACCAAAATCCGCGTTCATCTGCGGCCGGCCTCGGCGCGCTGCTTCAGCGCCAGAAGTGCCGGCGTCTGCCCAGCCTCATCGATGGCGCGATCGATCCAGCGCGCCGCGACGCGTGCCTCTCCGAGCTGCAACGAGTACTGCGCGATCCGCGTCGCGATTCCCGCGAGCGGTCGTCCATCGCCAAGAAGCGTGGCATACCGCACGAGCGCGTCGCGCGCCTCCGGTACGTTTCTCGCCTGCGCGGCGATCGTGGCGAGATGCAAGTAGGCATCGGGTGTCACCGGCGGCTTGGCGATCGCCTGACGAAGCGCTCGCTCCGCCGCGGCGCTGTCACCGGCCACCAGCTGCGCGCGGCCAAGGTCCGTCAAGGTCTCGCTCGACGCATCCGAATGACTGGCTGCGGTCGTCAAGGCCTCAACAGCTTTCCTCAGCGCCGCCGGATCGCCGTGGGATTCGGCAGCGTCCAGCCACACGCGGCCGAGCGCGCCGTACACCATCGCCGAATCGGGGAATCGTTCCACTGCGCGTCCCAGCGCCAGCACCGCGGCTTCGTGGCGGCCAGCCTCCGCATATGCCCGTCCCAACGCCACGAGTCGTGCCGGCCGCGCGCTGTCCAACGCTACGAGCGCTTCGAGTTGATCGATCGCGCGGGCGGTTTCGCCGCTCGCGTCGTACATGACGGCAAGCGCTTCGCGCGGCGCGGTGAGCCCGGGTTGGAGATCGGTGGCGGTCTCGAGCGCCTTGCGCGCTTCCGGGCCGTCGCCCTTTTCGCGCAAACACAATCCAAGCAGCAGGTGCGCGGCCGCGAGCGAGCGGTCGAGGCGAACTGCCTGTCGCAACGGTTCGATAGCGGCAACGACCTGGCCGCCGCGATACCGCGCGAGGCCAAGCTTGTAGAACACTGGCGCTGCGCTGTCGTCGACAGCGAGATATGCCTGGTAGCGTTCGACCGCGCGCTCGTAGCGGCCCAGCGCCATGTTCACGTCACCGAGCAGTTCCTGCGGGCGAGTCGCTGTCGGGTCGAGTTCCGCGGCAGTACGAAGGTCTTTCAACGCGGCGTCGAGCTCGCCGCGCCGCTGGTAAGTCATCCCGCGCTTGAGATGCGCGACCATCGAGTCGCGGCGCAACGCGATGGCGCCGCTGTAGGCCTCGAGCGCGGCAAACGGCAGATCGGCGGCCATGGCGTGGTCGCCGACAGCCATCAGGCGGTCGTATTCCTGTTCCGTCGCATAGACCGCATACACAGCCGCGCCGGCGGCGCCGGCGGTGATGAGGACGACAAGGCCGAGCAACGCGCGACGCACGAAAGGAAGAATACAAGGTTCCGAGGTTCCGGGTCCGAGGTTCCGGGTTCCGAGGTTCTGAAGTTCCGGAGGTCTCGGAGCTCCAACGCTTGGGTTTGAAGGCTGCGGTTCCTGCCGCAGCGTTGCAACGCTCAGGGGTTCGTCGCTCGACCTCCGACCTCGGGAACCGTGGAACCCCGGAACTCCGGAACCCGGGAACTTTCCTGGGACGAAGGGGTCTAACTATTTACGTCCCGGGTCCTGCAATCTGGTCAGCCTGGGCGGGGAGTTGATAGACTGATGGAGTCACGACTCATCGCCGAGCAACTGGTGAAAGACGCAGGAGCACTCGGGTGGAGTGAGGTCGGCACCGCCGAAGCCGCGCTAATACAGCGCTGCGCCGCGGGCGAGCAGGGGGCCTGCGCGGAACTGGTGGCCACTCACGAACGCATGGTGTACCAGCTGGCCTTTCACTTGCTCGGCGATCGCGATGAGGCGCTCGACCTCTCACAGGAAGTCTTTCTTCGCGTCTTCCGGACGCTGCCATCCTTCCGCGGCCAATCCGCCCTGCGCACGTGGATCTATCGCATTGTGATCAACCAGGCGCGTAACCGCCAGCGCTGGTGGCGGCGCCGGCGGCGCAGCGACCAGGTACAGCTCGAACACCACGTGCTCGAACACGGCGAGCTGCGGCAACAGACCGACGCGGAGTCACCGGATCGCGCGCTGGCGCGCAAGGAGCTGGCAGCCAAGCTCTGGACGGCGCTCGATCACTTGCCGTTCGACCAACGCACTGTGATTGTGCTGCGCGAGATCGACGGTCTGAGCTACGACGAAATCGCCGATTCGCTTGCGGTCGCCATCGGAACGGTCAAATCGCGCTTGACCCGTGCGCGGCAAACGCTCCGGCGCGAGCTTCGGGGGATGCACGCATGATGCATGTCCTGCCGTGCGATCGTGTCCGCGAAACGCTCGAAGCGTTTGTGGATGGCGAGTTGACCCTGGACGAGCAGGTGTTAATCGAGAGCCATCTGCAGGAGTGCGTCTCGTGCCGGATTGAGGCATCGGAGCTGGCGGAAATCGGCCACGCGCTTCGCGGCGTCGCCGCAGCGGCCGGGGCCGCGCCGCACGAGGCCGGCCGGATTACAAGTATCATCCTCGAGCGCGTTCGACTCGAGCAGCAGTTCTCGTTTGGCGTTCAGGTGCGTCATCTGTTCGGCGACATGCACCTGGTGTGGGCCGGTCTCGGTGCGACGCTTGCCGTCGTCATCTGCGTCTATGCGTCGGCTGGCGTACTTCATGCCGCCAGCCGCGAGCGTCCGGATTCACTCGCGGGGTTGATCGACTACCTTGCCAATCCCGGCTCCAACGCCAATCCGGTGCGGCTCAATGACAACATGTCTGCGCCGCGCGCATCGTTCACCGCCGACGCGTCGATGATTCCGGTCGAAGACGCAGAATTGGCCGTTGCCGCAGTCGTGACCCGCGAAGGACGCGTCCAGAATCTCGAAGTGGTCGCGGAGCAGGCCCGCGCGCTACGGGTGAGGCCCGAGATCGTGCTGGCCATGCTCGATGCCGCCGCACGGGCGCGCTTCGAGCCGGCAAAGGCGGGTGGCGCCCCGATTGCGGTCAGCGTGGTGTGGTTGTTGTCAACGACCACCGTGAAGGGACGCCCCGACTACGACCTCTACTTGCTCCGCCCGCCGCGATGGGACCAGGCGTCAGGTCCTGCCGCCCCGGTGAAGCCGCGCCCTGTTCCTTCCGCCGCTCCTGTCAAGGCAGCGCCTATTGGCGACTTCGGCGTCACGGCCGGCTGACTTGTCCTACGATCGCGACTGAACCCGCGCGTCGTCGCTGATGGTGCGACCAGGCTTCCTGGTCGCCCGTTCTTCGTTCTTTCGTTCTTCGTTCTTCGTTCTATCGGCCGGCGCTGGCAGCCTCAGCGGAGCGACACCTGCCCAGCGCCCGTATTGTTCATAGCGTCGGTCGCGCGGATGACCAGTGTGCGTCCGGCAGCCGATCCGTCGAGGCGCAACAGGAACTGCTCGTGCCGGCTGTCGAGAATGCCGTCTTGCGGAAAGGCACCCTGCCAGCGTTGCGCGTCGAGTGAGTACTCGACACGATTCAGCGGTGAATCCAAATCGCGAATCTCGAACGGAACAACGATCGTCGTGCTCTCCCGGCGTGGTACGCCAAGGGTTACGCTTGGCGGGGCGTTGTCGATATCGAAGCTGTTGCTTTCGCGCTCGCCCTTCAACGCAGCATCCGCGGGATTGGACTTCGCGTCCGACGCCACCACCTTCAAGACATACGAGCCGTTGGGCGCAGATGCCGTGTCCCAGACCAGGATCGTGTCCGACAGCCCGCCCTTGAGGAGCTTCCACGTCGTTTCGCCCTCACGCCGGTAGAAGACGTCATAGGTGAGCTCGTCGTTGTTTTGATCCTCACCTTTCCAAACGAACGTCTGGAGGCCTTTTTGATACGTTCGGCGTCCGAGGGACGGTGTGCCCGGCGTGCCGGTTGGCGTGTTGTTCGACCCTATGCGCTTTTCGACAGTCTCTTCATCAAAGCCGGCGATCTCCGCTTCACCGGTCGAAAACGGCTTTTGGAACACAACGCCGGGCGGGTGAACCGTGATGGAAGCAAGTTCGGGACGAACGTTGCGCTGCTGATAGGCCGCCGTTACTGACGTCAGTACCGGCGATTCGCCCTTACTGCTGAGCACCGCGCGCCACTGGAGATAGCGCGCTTTTGGGCTGGTGATCGCCGAGCCATTCGCCTCGGTGTAGGGCGCAGACCAATCGCTCCATGCCTCATCCGGAATTCGCGTGTTGCCCGAACGTGTGGAGAGCTCAACGCGCGTTCCTGCGGGGGTAACGGCCCGCCACGACAACGTGCCCCAAGTTGCCACTATGCGTGCATCGCGGACTTCGGATTCGTACGCGCCGCGCTCTGCACGGGAAGCGGAGAGCGCAAGCAATAGTCCCG
Source organism: Acidobacteriota bacterium (assembly GCA_046727855.1). Taxonomy (GTDB): domain Bacteria; phylum Acidobacteriota; class Vicinamibacteria; order Vicinamibacterales; family UBA2999; genus DASPWV01. The sequence continues at coordinate 31,995 of JBKPDL010000064.1, read as the reverse complement.
GGTTGGCGGTTATCACGTAGGTGCGATCGGCGGCGCGGTGAAACATCGTTGCCTGCTGAGCGGAGACGCGTGTCAGCAGGGTTGGACGCATCGGATCTCCGGAGAGGCGGAAGATCTTGCCTTTACCGCCGGTCGCGACGAGCAGCGCTCCGTTAGCATCAAATGCGACATCGTACGGCGCTTCGTCGCGCGACTCCCACAGTTGATCCCACAGCCCATCGGGCAGTACCCGATAAATCGCGCCGGTCGGCCCGCGGCGATCAGCACCGCTCGACGACTGGCTGGCAGGTTGCGGCGTCACTGGAACGTCGATGATCGTGAAGGAAGTGATTTCCGTCGACACGGTCGGCACCACCGGCGCACGGGGCGTTTCCGTCGGCAGCGGCTCCGGTCGATCCTCACCGCCGGCTGCGCGGCCGCTCTGAGCCGCGACAAACAACACCCCCTTGGCATCGAGACGAAGCGCTTTGATTTCCTGATAGGTCGTGTCGAGCAGCAGGAACCCTTTGCCTGCCGCATCGATACGGAACACGCGGCCGGGCGAACCAGTGCCCACCAGCAGCTGACCGTTGGAATCAACGGCAAGCGAAATCGCGTGCGTCGCCTTGGTCGCGAAAAATCGATCCCCCTTTCCGTCAGGGGTAATGCGATACACGATGCCCTTGTCACCGGTGGCGGCGTAGACCACGCCTTTTGCATCCGCCGCCAGCGACCAGATGTACTTGTCTTCGGGATCGAAGAACGGCGTGCCCTGCCCGCGCGCATCGACCTTGTAGATGCGTCCATCAGGAGAGGTGCCCACATACAAGCTACCGTTGGGCCCGGGCGCGAGAGCGTGCACTTCCATTTCGCCGCTGTCGAAAAACACCGAGCTCGCGCCGCTCTTGTCGACGCGCATCACTTTGCCGTCGTTGCCTGTGCCGAGGAAGAAGCCGCCGTCGCTTGCCGGCAGGACCGCCCAGATGAAGGGCACGCTCGGGTCGTTCACGCGCTGCATTTCGGGACCGAGCATGAGCCGACCGTGCTCGTCAATCGACAGGTTTTCAACGTCGCCGCGCAGGAACTCCGCTTGCGTGGCTGCTTCCCAGAATCCCGGGCTGGCGTACAGCGTGAGCGAACTCAGCAGAAGGAGGGCAGACGCAACCACGCCTCCTCGTTTACATAAGGTCATTGACGCTCTATTGATCGAGAGAAATGGTCAGCAGTCGCGAGCCCTGGACGGCAAACTCGACCGGGAGTTCCCATTCGCCACGCGTCGCGTTGCGAAGCGGGCTGAAGGTGCCGCTGCTGCGATCCGATTCGAGAACAGCCAGCACCGAGGGCGGCAGCGAGCTCAAGGGTTCGCCGTTGACGATCGCGCCCTGGTCGGTGGTGGACAGGCGCACATACAGGCGATTGCCGCGCCGGGCCTTGTTGAACGTGCGAATCAACTGCGACACCCGCTGAGACTCGGCGCCGCGCATGTCGCGGCGGTCTTCGGCCGCCAGTCGGCTCGCATTCGACACGAGCAGCTGCAGCGATCCCGCTGTGTTCGCGGGAATGTGGATGGGAAGAGACTTCACGATCTCCTCGCCCTTGAACGTCCGCAGCAGCACTTTTACCAACGCATCGCGACCCGCGCGCGGGCGAACGGTATCGAGCCACACGCGCTCGATGCGCGCCGTCTGTGTTTGCTCGCTCGCATCGATCGTCAGCGACACTTTTTCAACGTTGACCGGTTCGAGCGAGTTCTTCAGCAAGAAGGTGAGCGGGCCTGCCACGTAGGCGGCCGCACCGCCGGCCGGCTGATCGCCGGTGAAGATGTCTTCGAAGGCGATGTCGCCGTACTCGCGAATCGTCGCGGTTCCGCGCACCGTGAACGACGAAGGACCCACGTTCCGCTCGTAGGACGTCAGCACGTTTGCGATGGCGAGATAGGTGAGGAGCGGAGTGAACGTGACGTCTTTTACCACGTTGAAGCTGAACGACCGGCTTCCCGCGCGATTCGAATTCAGCGTCAAGGCCACAGGGATCATCGTAGGACCCGGTCCCAGCCGACCGGCAACCGCCGTGGCGCGATCCTGTTGAAGCGTGCCGATCACGTCGCCAAAGCTCGCGATTTTGATTGATTGCAGCAGGCTCGGGAGCACCACCTGCACGTCGGCTTGTGTGAGTGGGAATTGCGTTGGTCCGATGTTGTAGAGCGGATGACCGAAGCCGTACACCTTGTCGCCGTCGACGTAGGTGACGGTGCCGGTCGCGCCCAGCATGAAGTCGCCCGTCATCAACGCAACGCCCATCGCGTCCCCAGGCCGAAGCTTCTGTGCGCTCTTGCTCGTCGGCGTTGCGGACTGCGCCGCTGCGGCTGCTGACACCGGCAGAAATCCGCGTGTGGCCAGTGCGTCGGTGAGTGGCGCGAGTACATCAGAGGCAAAACCCGCAGTTACGAGCGGGACCGCAATCGGTTGCAGCATGCTGCCAAGGCGCGCGGAGACGGCCGCATCAGCCGTGCCGATCAGACTCGCTTGTGAGGGATCATCGACGAACGGGCGGATGCGCCCAAGATCACGACTCCAAATCTCGGTGAGCGCGCGCGATGTTGGCGGCCAGGTGATATCGACCGGACGCGTGCCCGAGGCCGCTGCCGCCGGCGCCAGGCCCGCCGCATCCGTCATTTCAGCGATCGGTGTGATGCCGGCGATCGGCTCGGTCGCAAACTGTCCCAGCGCGTACGACACGGCCCCGATCAAACGGCCGTCGATATAAACGGGGCTGCCGCTCATGCCGGCAATAACGCCGGTCTTGGCGAGCGGACCACCTTCGAGGCGTGCGAGGATCAAGGTGCGGCGCGGCCCAACGACGTCGCGGAGTACGCCAAGGATGTGAACCTTGAACTCTTCGAGTCTGGCCCCCTGAAAAACAGTCTCGCCAACGCCCTCCATACCGGCGCGTACTTCCTCGACCGGCATAAACGTGGTCTGCGCTGAAGGCGTGGCCAGCAGCAGGCTGAAAGCGGCGATCGCGGCGGTCAGCGTAGGAGTTTTCATCTGTAACTGCTTGTAAAGGCGTGGAGTTATTCTCCAAATGTACGAGGATCCCTGAGCATTAGCAAGGTGGTTGGGGCGAGTAGGGCAGGGTAAGGCTGAAGGGCAGGCAAGCGAGGTAAGGCAGTGGAAGGTTTGCGGAGCGTTTTACCGCGATGACCAGCGGCAGGGCCCGACCAGCCCGCCCTACCAGCCCTACCCGCGTATGTGATACAGTCAGCCCACCTATGCGCGCGGGCTTTGTCTTTACGTCCTGTGTTGCCGCCGGTACATGCCGGCCCGCCAGCCGTGCGTACGCATATTGGTGGTGGTATTCGCATTCCTCCGAAGGGGCCTCAGGCACCGAGTAGACCTGCATACCGCCAGCGACTCGACCCAAGCGCCTCTTCAGCCAATCCTGAAGAGGCGCTTTTTGTTTTTATGCGAGCACCGAGACTTTGCGTCACCGTGACGGCCGCCACGATGGCCGAACTCCGCGAACGGCGAGACCGCGTGTCGGGGGCCGATCTCGTGGAGCTGCGCGTCGATTCCGTCTGTGATCCGAGCGCCGCTGGTGCGTTGGCCGGTCGCCGCATGCCCGTGATCTTCACCTGTCGCGCCGCGTGGGAAGGCGGCGGCTTCAAAGGAGCCGAGGAGGAGCGGAAGCGATTGCTCGGCGAGGCGCAGCACCTTGGCGCCGAGTTCGTCGATATCGAAATGCGCGCCGGCTTCACCGATCTTGTCGCGGAGCGCGGCGGCAAGGGGATCGTGCTCTCTTTGCACGATTTCAACGGCGTGCCTCCAGACCTCGCAGGGCGAGTGGCTGCCATGCGCGCAACGGGCGCCGAGGTCGTCAAGGTTGCCGCGATGGCGCGCCGGCTGACCGACTGCTTACTGTTGAAGCAAGTCGCATCACACAGCGGATCGTCAACCGTCGTCATTGGCATGGGCGAGGCGGGGCTGCCGACACGCATCCTCCCGTCGCGATTCGGCTCCTGCTGGACCTATACGGGTGATGGCGCCGCGCCGGGACAGATTCCCGCCGTGCAGATGGTCGAACAGTTTTCGTTTCGCAGCATCGCCGAGCGGACCGCGCTCTACGGCGTCGTTGGACGGCCGGTGGCACATTCGCTGTCGCCGGCGCTGCACAACGCGGCGTTTCGCGCCGCCCACCTGGACGCGGTCTACCTGCCGCTCGCCGCTGCGGATTTCAACGACTTCACGCGTTTTGCCGAGGAGATGCGCATCGAGGGCGCAAGTGTGACGGCGCCATTCAAAGTCGACGCTTTCGAGTGTGCTCACGAATCCGATCCCGTAGCGCGGCGTGTCGGCGCGATCAATACGCTGCGGCGGCGCGGCGATCGCTGGATCGGGTGCAACACGGATGTTGAGGGATTTCTGGCGCCGCTCGCTGCGGCGATTCCGTTGCGCAGCGCGCGCGCATCCGTGATGGGCGCCGGCGGTTCCGCGCGCGCGGTTTGCGAAGGACTTGCCTCGGCGGGCGCCCGGGTCACGGTTTGCGCGCGTCGCACAGCGCAAGCGAGGGCCCTGGCGCAGTTGACCAATGCAGCGGTCGGCGACTGGCCGCCGCTGCCCGGGTCATGGGATCTCCTCGTGAACACGACGCCGATCGGCACATCGCCTGCGCTCGACGACACGCCGCTGCCCGACGGACCGTTCACCGGTCAACTCGTGTACGACCTGGTCTACAACCCGCCCGAGACCCGCCTGTTGCGCGACGCGCGCGCGGCGGGCTGCCGGACCATTGGCGGTCTCGACATGTTGATCGCGCAGGCACAGCGGCAATTCGAGTGGTGGACCGGCCTACGTGTGCCGGAGCGCGTGATGCGCGAGGCGGCGTTGGACGCGCTGCGATCGGGCGGATCGAAATCGGGGGCCGCAACGCTATGAAACAGACCACCTTTGACGAATTCGTCGATCTCGCCAAGCGCGGCACCTTCGTGCCGGTCTGCAAGGAGATTGTGGCCGATCTGCTGACGCCGGTGTCCGCCTTTCTCAAGATCGCCGAGCATTCCGACTACGCGTTCCTTCTGGAAAGCGTGGAAGGCGGTGAGCACGTCGGCCGCTACTCGTTCCTGGGAAAGGATCCGTTTCTGATTCTTCGCAGCCGCGATGGCCGCACGCTCATCGAGCGCGCGGGTGCGATCACGACCGCTGAAAAACCCTTCATCGAGACGCTTCGTGAGCTGATGAACAGCTTTCAATCGCCGTTCGTGCCCGGCCTGCCACGATTCACCGGTGGTGCGGTCGGTTACCTCTCGTACGACACGGCGGAGTCGTTTGAGCCGGCGGTCGCGCGCGGCGATGCCAAAGACAGCATCGGCGACGAGACCGGCTTCATGCTGTTCGACACGGTGCTCGCGTTCGATCACGTGCAGCATCGCATCCTGTTGATTGCCAACGCGCGCATTTCCGGCGACGAGGAGCTGCGCTCGCTCTATCAGTTCGCCTGCGCGAAGATCGAATTTCTCGAGCGCGAGCTCGAGCGTGCCCTCTCGTCGCCGAAAGGCTCGCCATCGGCGCCGATCGATCTGCAGTCGAATTTCACCCAAGCGGCCTTCGAGGGCATTGTGCGAAAGGCCAAAGAGCACATTGCCGCCGGAGACATCTATCAGGTGGTACTGTCGCAGCGCTTCAGCGCGCAGGTTGGGGTTGATCCGTTTGCCGTCTATCGCGCGCTGCGTCACGTCAATCCGTCTCCGTACATGTTCTTCGTCCGGATGGGGGAGCGCACGATCGTGGGTTCGTCGCCGGAGATGCTTGTTCGCGTTGAGGGCCGTCGCGCGGTCACGCACCCGATTGCCGGAACACGGCCGCGCGGGCGCAACGACGAAGAGGATCAGCGGCTGGCCGACGAGCTGAAGCGTAACGAAAAGGAGCGCGCCGAGCACGTCATGCTGGTCGATCTTGGACGCAACGATCTGGGCCGCGTGTGCGAATACGGCACCGTGCGTGTCCCGACGTTCATGTCGCTGGAGCGCTATTCGCACGTGATGCATCTGGTGTCCGTCGTGGAAGGCAAACTGAGCGACGACCAGGATCGATTGGACGCGCTGGTCGCCTGTTTCCCGGCGGGCACCGTCTCAGGCGCGCCGAAAGTGCGTGCCATGCAGATCATTTCGGACCTCGAGCCGTTGCGCCGCGGGATCTATGCCGGCGCGGTCGGTTATCTCGATTTCGCGGGCAATCTCGATTTCTGCATTGCCATTCGCACGATCGTGCTCGAGCGTGGCTCCGCCTCTGTGCAGACCGGCGCCGGCATCGTCGCTGATTCGAATCCGACGGCCGAGTTCGAAGAAACGCGTGATAAGGCGCGTGCGATGGTGCGCGCGCTCGAACTGGCAGCCGCAGGGCTGTAGACAGTTGTGGACACAGACGTGAATGCTGTTCCCATTATGGCCCGCACAACCGTCCACGGCGCGCGGACCGCGCCAGAGCAACAGCGAGAACCAGGCAAGGGCGCGGCCCTCCGACTGGTCTCGCGCAGTCAAGGGAGATGAGGGGCAGCGCCCTCAGCCAGTTATGGTGCTGGTGATCGACAACTACGATTCGTTCACCTACAACCTCGTGCAGTATCTCGGCGAGCTCGGGGCAACGATACAGGTCCGCCGCAACGATCGCACGACGATCGACGAAATCGAATCGCTGGGACCAGATCGTATTTTGATTTCGCCCGGCCCGGGCCGCCCCGAAGACGCCGGCATCACTCTGGACGTGATTCGCCGCTTCGGCCAAGGCCTGCCTCTGCTTGGCGTGTGCCTTGGACACCAGGCGATGGGAATGGCGTTCGGTGGCGAGGTGGTGCGAGCGCCTGTACCGATGCACGGCAAAACCTGCACGGTGGAGCACGACGCGAAAGGCGTCTTCGCCGGCATTACATCGTCGTTTCAGGCATCGCGGTATCACTCGCTCGTGGTGGGCGAGCAGGGATGGCCGGCGGCGTTGGAGATCTGCGCGCGCTCGAAAGAAGACGGGGTGGTCATGGCGCTGCGCCATCGCGAATGGCCGCTGCACGGCGTGCAGTTTCACCCCGAGTCGATCCTGACCAACGAAGGACGCCGCATTCTGCGGAACTTTCTGGAGCTGTGACGATGTTTCGAGAGTTGATCGAGAAGCTCCTGCGACAAGAAGACCTGACCAGCAGCGAGGCCGCGGACGCGATGGCTGCGATCATGCGCGGTGAGGCGGCGCCGGCGCAAATTGCCGGTCTGTTGGTCGGTTTGTCGATGAAGGGCGAGCGTCCATCCGAGCTCGTCGGCTTTGCGCGTGCGATGCGGCAGGAGGCCGTGAAGCTGTCGCAGGCCGCGGGCGAAGTGTTCGACACGTGCGGCACGGGCGGTGATCGCTCTGGGAGCTTCAATATCTCGACTGCGGCCGCGATTGTGCTCGCCGCTTCCGGAGTGCGCGTGGCAAAGCACGGCAACCGGTCGGTGTCGAGCAGGTGCGGCAGCGCCGATGTGCTCGAAGCGCTGGGGGTGCAGATTTCTGCGCCGCCCGGTGTTGTCGAGCGCTGTCTTCACGACCCCGGCATTGCCTTCTTCTTTGCGCCGACGTTTCATCCGGCGATGCGGCACGCCGGCCAGGCGCGGCGCGATCTCGGCGTTCGGACGGCGTTCAATCTGCTCGGACCGCTCACCAATCCCGCGTCACCCACCCGGCAGATTGTGGGCGTACCCCGGCCCGAGCTGACAGAGCTTCTCGCGCGCGCGCTGCTATTGCTCGGGGCCGAGCGTGCCTGGGTCGTGCACGGTGCCGACGGCCTCGACGAGCTCTCCACCACCGGGTACACGAAGGTGTCTGAGTGTCGCGACGGTTCGGTGCAGACCTTTTACGTGCATCCCTCGGAGTACGGCCTCGCCAAGGCAAGTCTCGACACTTTGCTCGGAGGCGAGGCGCAGGTCAACGCGGCGATCATTCGCGACGTGCTCGATGGCCGAGCGGGTCCCGCACGCGACGTGGTGTTGCTGAATGCCGGCGCCGCGCTGTTCATTGCCGGTCGTGCCGCCTCCGTACGCGAGGGCATCGCGCGCGCCGCTGACGCCATCGACAGCGGACGCGCGAAGCAGGTGCTGCAGCAGCTCGTCGCGGTCTCGCAGTCGAGTGCGGGAGTTGCATCATGAGCCGCGCGGTTGCGCCTGATTTGCTCGCAGCGATCGTCGCGAGCACGAGGAAGAGCGTCGCCAGTCGTTGCGCGCGCGGGTCGCACGCCGCGCTCGAGCAGCGCGCGGCGTTGCGGACGCCAAATGGTGCCGCCTTTCGTGCTGTGCTGACGCCGAGAGATCGCTTCAACGTGATCGCCGAGTGCAAACGCCGGTCGCCGTCTCGCGGCGTGCTGAGAAAGGATTACGACCCCGTTGCGATCGCGCAGGGTTACCAGCGCGCTGGCGCGGCCGCGATTTCCGTCTTGACCGAGTCCACGTTTTTCGACGGCGCGCTCGAGCACCTGCAGGCGGTGCGCGGCGCCGTTCAGTGTCCACTCCTTCGGAAAGACTTCATCGTGGAGGAATACCAATTGTTGGAGGCGGTTGCTGCGGGCGCTGATGCAGTGCTGCTGATCGTCAGCGCGCTGAGCGATGTCGACCTCGCGCGACTGCACGGCACGGCGCGCACGCTCGGTCTGGCGGCGCTCGTCGAGGTGCACGACGCTGACGAACTCGAGCGCGCGTTGGCGGCAGACGCGGCGATCGTGGGCGTCAACAACCGCAATCTGCGCACGCTGGAGGTCGATACGCGCGCATCCGAAGCTATTGCGTCGCGCATGCCGAAGGGAATCATCGCAGTGAGTGAGAGTGGGTTGAAAAGCGGCGCCGATCTCGAGCGCATGCGTGCGCTGGGTTACCAAGCGTTCTTGATCGGCGAGCACTTCATGACGGTCTCCGATCCGGGCCATGCGCTCGCAGCACTGATCGGCGGGGCCAGGCGTGGCGCAGACCTTGAGGTCCGCGGGTCTTGACGTGACATTCATCAAATTCTGCGGTCTGACCCGAGCCGAGGACGTGGCCATTGCCGTCGAGTTGAACGTCGACGCCGTGGGCTTCGTGTTCTGGTCTGACAGCCCGCGCGCGATCGCGCTGAAGACCGCCACCCGACTGATATCGGCGCTGCCAGTGTCAGTCGCCCCAGTCGGCGTATTCGTGTGCCCGACGCGCGAGGAGATCGCACGCGCTGTCGGCGCGACCGGAATTCGTGTCGCGCAGGTACATGGGATGAACGACATGTCCGTACTCTCCGGCGTTCCTTGCGACCTGTGGGTCGCGACGTCATTGTTTGAGGTCCGATCGGTCGTCGGGGCAAACGGCGCGACCGTGCTCCTCGACACGCACGACCCGCTGCGCCATGGCGGTACCGGGAAGACGATCGATTGGGATGCGGCAGGTGCGATTGCCGCCGATCGCCGCGTGATGCTGGCCGGCGGGCTCACGCCCGACAACGTCGGCGAGGCGATCCGCCGCGTCAAGCCGTACGGCGTGGATGTGTCGTCCGGTATCGAAGATCAACCCGGCATCAAGAACGAGCAGTTGATGCGCGCATTCGCTCGCGCCGTGCGCGATCTGGACTCCTTATGAATCAACCCTGGTTCGGTCGCCGCGACCCCGACGCCCGCGGCTACTTCGGTCACTTCGGGGGGCGTTTTGTGCCAGAGACGCTGGTCGCGCCGATTCAGGCGCTGGAGGTCGAATACTTCAGTGCCCGGAAAGATCCGGCGTTTGCCGCGGAGCTGACGCGGCTGCTGACGCACTACGCGGGACGGCCAACGCCGCTGTGGGAAGCGCGCCGCCTGGCGGAGGCGTGCGGCGGTCCGCGCATTTTCCTCAAACGCGAAGATCTCACGCATACCGGCGCGCACAAAATCAACAACGCCCTCGGTCAGGCGCTGCTCGCGGTTCGAATGGGCAAGAAGCGCATCGTCGCCGAGACGGGCGCCGGGCAGCACGGGGTCGCCACCGCGACTGCATGTGCGCTGCTCGGCCTCGAATGTGTCGTTTACATGGGTTCGGAAGACATGGCGCGCCAGGCCCTCAACGTCTTCCGCATGCGACTGCTCGGCGCCGAGGTGCGGAACGTGGATGCCGGCAGTCGCACGCTCAAGGACGCCATCAACGAAGCGATGCGCGACTGGGTCGGCCGCCCGGAAGACACGCACTACCTGCTCGGCTCAGCGCTCGGTCCACATCCGTATCCACTCATGGTGCGTGAGTTTCAATCCGTCATCGGGCAGGAGGCCAAGGCACAGCTGCGCGATCGTGCCGGCTGCCTGCCGCTCGCCGTGATCGCCTGCGTCGGCGGGGGCAGCAACGCCATCGGTATCTTCGACGCGTTTGTGGACGACGAGCATGTGCGGTTGATTGGTGTGGAAGCCGGCGGTGAAGCGATTCGGCCCGGCCGCCACGCCGCACGTTTCGCGGGTGGCAGCGCCGGTGTCCTGCAGGGCACGCGCACATTTGTGCTGCAGGACGAAGCCGGCAACATCGAGCTCACCCACTCTGTGTCGGCGGGACTTGATTACGCGGCCGTTGGTCCCGAGCACGCGTGGCTGCATGAGAAAGGGCGCGCGGATTACCACCATGTCTCGGACGATGAGGCGTTGGCTGCGTTCCAGGCGCTGGCGCGTCTCGAGGGAATTCTGCCCGCGCTCGAGTCGTCGCACGCGATCGCCTATGTCTTGCGCGAGGGGAAGACGTTTGGCCGCGACAGCGTCCTGCTCGTGAATCTTTCCGGACGAGGCGACAAAGACGTGCAAACCGTGGAGCAGAAGTTGAAGGGCGCAGCCCATGTCGCGCATTGAGGATCGCTTTCGCGAGTTGCGGAGGGCGGGTCGCACCGGCCTGGTCACGTACTCGACCGCCGGCGATCCGGACTTGCAGCGCTCGGGTGACATCCTGCTCACGCTCGATCGCGCCGGCGCCGACGTCCTGGAGGTGGGCGTGGCGTTTTCCGATCCGCTCGCTGACGGTCCGGTCATTCAGCGTGCAACCGAACGTGCGATTGCGTCCGGCGCCACGCTGCCGCGGGTGCTCAATCTCGTTGCCGCGCTGCGTCCGAAACTTTCGGCGCCAATCGTGATCTTCACCTACGCTAACCCTGTGCTCAAGCTCGGACTCGACGAGTTCGCGCGCCGCGCCCGCGCGGCGGGCGTGGACGGCGTGCTGACACTCGACGTTCCGCCGGAGGAATCCGGCCAGTTTCGCGCAGCGCTCACCGGAGCAGGCATTGATACAATTTTTCTGCTCAGCCCGACGACTTCGGTCGAGCGCATCCGCCGTGCGGCCGCGCTGGGCAGCGGGTTTCTCTACGGAATCTCGCGGCTTGGCGTGACCGGCGCACGTGCCGAGCTCGCCGATTCGGCGCGTGAGCTGGCGGTGCGGGTCCGGCGCGAAACGCCGATGCCGCTCGCGCTCGGCTTCGGCTTCTCGAAGCCGGAACACGTTCGCGGCGTCGCGCATTGCGCCGACGCCGCCGTGGTCGGCAGCGCGCTCGTCAACGTGATTGCGGAACATGGCCGCTCCGCGACACTGCTGGACGAAGTCGATCGGTACGTGAGATGGCTGCGGAGCTGAGCCTCCAAGCCCTCCGTGAGGAGATCGACAAGATCGACGAGGTGATTGTGCGCCTCCTCGATCGGCGTGCGCGTTGTGCCTACGCGATCGGGCGGATCAAGAAGGAGAACGGCGTCAGCGTCTACGAACCGCAGCGCGAGGCGGCGGTGATGGCGCACATCAAGGAAGTGAACGCCATGCTCGGCGGACCACTCGAAGAGGGCGCGATCGTCCGGCTCTACGAGCGCATCATCGACGAGGCGCGGCGGATTCAGCGTATCGAGGCGAAGGTGGAACCTGAGCCCACAACAATCGATGACGAAGTGGAACGGGAGTAGTGGGGCGCGGCGTCAGCCGTGCCGACTGGGGTCTTTATGGTTGTCGTGATGAAAGAGCGCGCGAGCGACGCGCAGATCGAAAAGGTGATCGCTCACCTCGTTGACCTCGGCATGGATGTCCATCGCTCGAGCGGCGCCTCGCGGACCGTGCTTGGTGTGGTCGGTACCGGCAAAGTCGATCCGCGCCTCATCGAGATGCTCGACGGTGTCCACGAGGTGCTGCGCATCAGCGAACCGTACAAGCTCGCGAGCCGCACCTTCAAGCCCGACGACACGATTTTCTCGATGGGCGAGGTGCGCATCGGCGGCGACGAAGTGATCGTCATGGCGGGGCCGTGCTCGGCCGAAAACGAGGACCAGGTCAACTCGGCAGCCGCCGCGATCAAACGCGCGGGCGCCAAGATGCTGCGCGGCGGCGCCTTCAAACCGCGCAGCTCGCCGTACAGCTTCCAGGGCCTCGGCGAAGAAGGGCTGCGCCTGCTGCGCGACGCCGCGAATTCGCACGATCTGAAACTGATCACTGAGGTCATGGACATCAGCCAGATTGAGCTGATTGACAAATACACGGATGTGTTTCAGGTGGGCGCGCGCAACATGCAGAACTTCACCCTGCTTCGCGAGCTCGGTCGCGCGCGCAAGCCGGTGATGCTGAAGCGCGGCATTTCGGCGACCATCGAAGAGTGGCTGCTGTCCGCGGAATACATTCTTTCCGGCAGCAACACCAACGTGATTCTGTGCGAACGCGGCATCCGCACGTTCGAGAACGCGACGCGCAATACCCTCGATATCTCGGCGATCCCCGTGGTGAAGCAATTGAGCCATCTGCCCGTGTTCGTCGATCCGAGCCACGGGACCGGCCGCCGCGACAAAGTTGCCGCCATGGCGCGCGCCGCGGTTGCAGCGGGTGCAGACGGATTGATCATCGAAGTGCACTGCGACCCGGATCGCGCGCTCAGCGACGGCGCCCAGTCGCTGTTTCCGGCGCAGTTCGATCGCCTGATGGCGGAACTGCGGATCATCGCGCCGGCGATTGGCCGGAGTATCTGCCTCGAACCCGTCGCGCGGCGGGGCTGGGCACGCTGATTGAAACTCGCCATCGTCGGCCTCGGGCTGATCGGCACGTCGGTCGCGTTGGCGACACGGCGTGCGTGGCCGGACGCCACGCTGGTTGGCGTCGATCGCGCCGACGTCATTCGTCACCCGCGCATCGTTGACCTGTTTACGGTGGCAACGACGGAGCTCACCGTCGTTGCCGAAGCCGACCTCATTGTTCTCTCCACGCCTGTCGACGTCATCCTCGAAACAATTCCGCGACTTCGCGACATCGCGCCCCGCGCGCGCGTGATGGACACCGGCAGCACAAAGCGCGCGATTGTCGCCGCGGCGCGCGCCGCGCAACTCGCGAATTTCGTCGGCGGCCATCCGATGGCCGGATCGGAAAATACCGGTCCCGACGCCGGCCGGGCCGACCTGTTCGACGCGCGTCCGTGGTTCCTCATTGGGGAATCAGCGGCCGTGAATACCGGCCGCTTCGTGCAACAGCTCGGTGCGACGCCGGTGTACATGAACGACGATGGCAGCGCCCACGACCGGCTCGTGGCGGCGGTGAGCCACCTGCCGCAGGTGGTGGTCAGCGCGCTCATGGCCCGTGTCGGCGAAGCGGTGGGGCGGGACGGTCTTGCCTATGCCGGCGGCGGATTGCGCGACACGACGCGTCTCGCCGCGAGCGAAGCGCGGGTGTGGGAGAGTATTCTCGCCACCAACGCCGATGCGCTGCAGCCGCTGTTGCTCGATCTCGCACGCGACCTGGAGCGCATAGCCGGCCGCTTGCACGACTCGACGACCGTGCGCCGTCTGTTTGGGATGGCAAATCTTCATCGACGCGAACTCACAGGCAGGACATCGCGGTAACGTTTGTCAGCAGCTGGAGAAGCACACATGAGCGACGACGACGCGGCGGCAATTCTGGAGTTGGAGCGGCGCGCACTCGATCGTTGGGCGCAACGCGATACCGCGGGCTACATCGCCAACTACGCTGACGACGTAACTCAAATCGTCAACGGCCGCGAACGCAAGCCCGCGCGATGTGCCGCACGCTGCGCGAAGCAGCGGTGACGTACGCTCGCGCGAAAATGGCGAGTGAGTGCAAATTGCAGCGATCGCAAATCATGCCACCCGCAGCGCCTGCGGCAAGGAAGCGGACATGGTCGCCGTCTTTGCCGCAGAACGAACAGCGGAGCTTGCGCCATTCTGCTGCGTCCGGCAATGCCTGCGCGGCAGTGAGAGCCATTAGCTTGTCTCCTATTATTGCGAAGCCGTCGTGGTGACCTTCTTTTCTTCCTTTTCGTCTTTCCGCTCGGGCGCCTTCCAGTCGATTCCCCGCGTGTAGTTCATCAGCCAGCTGATCTCCTCCGCATCGCGAATGCGGATGTGATGCGGCTCGCGGAAGCCGTGCGGCTCGCGCGGGAAGCGGATAAACCGTGTCGGCATGCCGCGATCTTTCAGCCCTTGATAAAAGATCATGCTCTGGCCAATCGTGTCGGTGTCGTCCTGCTCACCGTGCGGCAGGAGCGTCGGCGTCGCGACCTTGGCCGGCGACCGATCTTTATCGCTGCTGAGCAGCTGGTGATGATCGGTGCCATCGGCGCTGGCGACCCAGATGCCGGTGACGCGCTTGTTGTCGGACCATTTTTTCAACTCCAACTTTGTATAAATCAGGTGCTTGCCGTCCGGCGAGATCTCCGCTCCGGAGACCTGCACGAGATTAATGCAAGTCGTCGATAGTGGGCGGGCGGCGGTCTTGCGCAGGCGCGTTGGACGCGACCAAGACCACAATCGCCATCGCGAGCGGACGCAACACAGATCGCATATGCGCGAAGTCTACGAGAACGATCCGCGTGAGTCTATAGATGAAGTGTGATGGTATAAGCGATTCTGCGCGAGTCGGGGAGACTGACGACCTCGAGAATGAAGCGGTCCAGCGATGCCTCGGTGCGCCCGACCAGCAGAGCGTGACGTCGCTGAACGCGTGCGCGCAGAACGCGCACTGGAAGCGACGACTCTGCGGCGAGTGCACGATCGCCAGCGCGACGTGCAGGCATGCGTCCGCGACGCGACCTTTATCCCTTCCGTTCGTCGAGCGCGGGCCGGGTTCAGATCAATAATTCATCGTATGCAGAAGGTGCTGCAGTCCGCGGACGAGGCCGCCGCGCTCGTCCCGGACGGCGCCACCATCATGGTGGGTGGATTCGGTCTCTGCGGCATCCCCGAAAATCTCATCGCTGCGCTGCATCGGCGAGGCAGCAAAGACCTCACCGTCATCAGCAACAACGCCGGCGTCGATGACTTCGGCCTCGGCATCCTCCTCAAGAGCCGCCAGATTCGCAAGATGATCTCCACCTATGTGGGAGAGAACAAGGAATTCGAGCGGCAGTTCCTGCAGAAGGAGATTGAGGTCGAGCTCGTGCCCCAAGGCACGTTCTCCGAGCGTATCCGTGCCGGCGGCGCCGGCATTGGCGGGTTTTACACGCCGACCGGTTACGGCACCGTCGTTGCCGACGGGAAAGAAACGCGTGTGATCGATGGACGGCACTTCGTGCTCGAGCTGTCGCTGCGCGCAGATTTCGCCCTCGTGCGCGCCTGGAAAGGCGACCATCATGGCAACCTCGTGTACCGGCGCACCGCGCGCAATTTCAACCCGATGATGGCGACCGCTGCGCAGGTGACGATCGCCGAAGTTGAATCGCTCGTCGAGCCAGGTGGACTCGATCCACATCTGATACACACCCCGGGCATCTACGTGAAGCGCATCCTGCAAGGCGCCAGCTACGAGCGCCGCATCGAAAAACGGACGACGCGCCATGGATAAACGCGAACGCATCGTCCGGCGGGTCGCGCGCGAACTTCGCGATGGCGATTACGTCAACCTCGGCATCGGCATGCCAACCCTCGTCTCGAACTACGTCCCGGAGGGCGTGCACATCACGCTGCACTCCGAAAACGGCATGCTCGGTGTCGGACCGTACCCCGTCGCTGGTGAGGAAGACGCAGACCTGATCAATGCGTCAAAGGAAACTGTGACCGAGCTCGCGGGCTGTTCGTACTTCAGCAGCGCCGACTCCTTTGCGATGGTTCGAGGCGGGCACATCGACGTCACCGTGCTCGGCGCCCTCGAAGTTGACGAGCACGGCAATCTCGCCAACTGGATGATTCCCGGCAAAATGGTGAAAGGCATGGGCGGCGCGATGGACCTCGTGGCCGGGGCGAAAAAAGTGATCGTGACCATGGAGCACACGACTAAAGAGGGCGGTCATAAGATTCTCAAGCGCTGCACGTTGCCGTTGACCGGAGTGAAAGTTGTGAACTTGGTCGTGACCGAGCTGGCGGTCATCGATGTCACGCTCCGAGGCCTGGTGCTGCGCGAGATAGCCGAAGACACCACGGTCGATGTCGTGCGCGCAGCTACCGGCGCGACGTTGCATATCGAGGATCGTGTTGGCAGCTTCTGAATCGCGCACTGCGATTATGATCGACGTGCCGTGAAGATCGCTGGCGCAGCGCTCGACGCGATCGGACGGCACGCACGTGCTACCGCGCCAGACGAATGCTGCGGCCTGCTCGTCGGGAAAGGCGACGAAATCACCCTCTCAATCGCGACGCGCAACGCCGCGGCGCAGCCACGGCGGCGGTACCAGATCGAGGCCGCGGATCATTTCAGCGTTATCCGGCGTGCTCGACAACTGCGTCTCGACGTTGTCGGGGCGTATCATTCACATCCCCATTCGCCTGCCGTGCCCTCGGAGACGGATCGAAAGGAGGCGTTCGAGGATTTCACCTTTGTCATCGTGGGGCCGGACGAAGTAAGGGCCTGGCGCCTGATATCCGGGAACTTCGTTGAGGTTCCTCTCGTCCGTGTTCCTTAGGGGGTGACACGGGTGCGATTTGCTGTGTCTTTAGGGACGATTCTGGTCAGTTCATTTCTCACCGCTTCCTCACACGGCCAAGCCCTTCCTGCAGAACAGCCGCTCCCATCAGAACCGCGTGTCTATCGCACCACTGAATCGCGCATTGCCATCGGCCGCAGCATTACCGTGGCGAGCGACGAAGAAGTGTCGGACGCCGTTATCGCAATCGGTGGTTCAGTGCGCGTCGACGGCCGCATTCGAAACGATTTGATCGTCGTTGGCGGGGGGGCCGACATCGGTCCCCAGGCGGAAATCCGCGGCGATATCGTGGTTGTCGGCGGCACGATCGAACGTGCCGCCGGGGCGCGTGTCTACGGACGCGTGAGCAACGTCAGCATCGGCGAGTGGTCGTCCATTCGCCTCGGCGGCCTGTATCTGCCGTCTTTTACCTTCGGTCACTTCGGGCACTGGTTCGCGCTGTTCGGTGCGATTTTCCGCGTTTCGCTGCTCGCGGTGCTGATGATCATCGCGCTCGTGATCGCGCGCGTCCCGGTTGCGCGCATCGGGCAGGCTGCGGCCGCCGCTCCGGGACGCGCATTCGTTGCCGGTCTTGTCGCCGAGGTCCTCTTTATTCCCGCCGTGGTAGTGGCATCAATCGCGCTCGTGATCACGATCATCGGAATTCCGCTGGTCGTCATGCTCGTCCCCCTGGCGATTCTCACGGGGGCGGTCGCGATGGTGCTCGGCTTCACAGCGCTCGCCACGCGCGTTGGCGAATGGATCGAAGATCGGCTCGGCTGGCGCGGGCACAATGCCTTTGCGGCAGCGGCGCTCGGCATGATCGTCATTGTCGCGCCGACGCTCGTGGCACGTGTGCTCGGCGTCGCGCCCGGCATCGGCGTTGCCGGATTCTTCCTGCTGACCACGGGGATCATCGTCGAGTTCGTGATCTGGACGACTGGCCTCGGCGCGACGCTGATGACCGGCTTTGGGCGTTGGTCGATCGTGCCTCCGCCGGTGCCGCCGCCGGCGATGCCGGCCATCGCGAACGCGTAGTACACTTTGGCTGCAGATGCAGCCCGCGTACGCAGTCCCGCAGTTCAGCCTGACCTCCACCCCAGCGAAAGACAGTGAAGCAGATTTGCTCATCGTTCCCGCGGTTCAGGACGATCGCAGCGCGAGCGCCGAGTTCGATCGCGCCAGTGGCGGCGAGCTCAACGCCGCATTCGATCGGGGTGAGTTTACGGGTAAGCCGTGCGAGCTCTGGCTGACGCATCTGGACTACGGCTGGAAGACACGGCGCGTGGTGATGGTTGGCGTTGGTCCGCGCGGAGAGCTGGGCGTCGAGCGCATTCGACGAATGGCGGCATGCGCCGGTCAGGCGGCGCGTCAGCAACGGCGTGCGCGCCTCGCGTTTCATCTCCCGCAGGACTGGACCAACGAGGCCTGGGTCGAAGCGATTGGCGAGGGCGTGACCTTCGCGAACTTCGACAGCGGTCAGTACAAAAGCCGGAGTGAGGGCCGGTTCTTCTTCAACAGCGTTGCGATTGGCGGCGTGAGCGGCAGCGGCATCAGCGCTGCCCTCGAACGCGGCGGACGCGTTGGCGAGGCCATCAATGCGGCGCGCATGTTGATCAACGAACCGGGCAACAGCCTGACGCCGCGCGAATTCGTCGCGCGCGCGCGCGCCTTTGCGGCGGTGCCGCATGTCACAGCGGACACTCTCGACGAGAAGCAAATCGAGCTGCTTCAGATGGGGTTGCTCCTGGGGGTGGCGCGGGGCAGCGCCGAGCCTCCACGCGTGCTGGTGCTTCGCTACGATCCGCCGGGTGCGGCGCCATCCCCTGTGCTCGGGCTCGTGGGCAAAGGGATCACGTTTGACACAGGAGGCCTGTCACTGAAACCCCCCGACGGCATGGAGCGCATGAAGGATGATATGGCGGGCGGGGCAACAGTTGTCGCCGCGCTTCGCATCGCGGCGCTCGAAGGCGTTCCGCTGCGAATGATCGCGGTGGTGCCGTGCACTGAAAACATGCCGGACGGACGGGCAACTAAGCCCGGCGACATCCTGCGAGGCGCTTCCGGACTCACCGTCGAAGTGAATAACACCGATGCGGAGGGCCGGCTGATTCTTGGCGACGGTCTCTGGTATGCGCGTCATCTTGGCGCCACGCATCTCATCGACGTCGCGACGCTTACCGGCGCGGTCGTCGTGGCGCTCGGAAAGATCACGACGGGGCTTTTCGGCACTGACAGCTGGGTCGACGTGGTGCGCCGCGCGGCGGAGCAGGCGGGCGAAAAGATCTGGCCGATGCCGCTCTTCGACGAGTACAAGGATCAGTTGAAGAGCGACATCGCCGACTTGATCAACAGCCCCGGCCGGCCAGCAGGTTCGATCACCGCGGCGATGTTTCTCAAGGAATTCACCGGCGGCGCGCCCTGGGCGCATCTCGACATTGCCGGCACGGCGTGGGCCGACGAAGCACGAGCGTGGACGCCGAAAGGGGCGACTGGCGTGATGATCCGAACGTTGGTCGAGCTCGCGCGGACCGGCGGAAGCGGCTGGCCTGGTGTCAAATAGAAGCAGGAGCTGATCTCGCGATCTGAGATGTCGCGATGTCATCGCGCGATGTCAGCGTATCTCGCGATGTGAGATGTAACGATGTTATTTCAAGCGCCACCGCCGGCACCGATTACGCCGACGATCATCGAAGTCGTCAAAGAGCCGACGGCCAGCATCGGCATGATCCAAGTAGCCCTAGCGGCATTCGGGTTGACTGGCGTCATCATGATCTGCGCGCTTGTCGCTGGGCTGATCGCCGCGGCCGCCATTATCTGGTATCGACGCCGGCGTCCCTTGTCAACGATTGAAGCGCAAGGATATCAGCACAATCTCTTTCGCGCCTGACCGCGCCGAGTTGCAGTTGCCAGGTCCCAGGTCAAAAGAAATTCAACTTCTAAACTCGAATTTTGCAGCGCAACCGATAACTCGAAAGTTTTCTACTGTTCAGCGATCTGCCCTTGGCCTTTGAGCGACCGGCGGTAGCGCATCACGGCGGCGTGTAGCGCTTCGGCAACGCGCTGCTTGTAGGCGCTCGTCTTCAGCAGCTGCAGTTCCTCTTTGTTCGTGAGAAACGAGACTTCCGCCAGCACGCTCGGCATACTGGCGCCAATCAAGACGACGAAGGGCGCCTTCCTGACGCCGAGGTTGCGGATGTCTCTGTTCGAGCGGCGTAATCGCGACACGAGCGCTTCCTGCACCATGCTGGCGAGATCCCGCGACTCGTCCAGTTTGTTGTTGAGCGCAATCGTTTTGATGATGTCCGGCAGGTTGTGCATGCCGCCGGAACTCGCGGAGTTCTCACGCGCCGCCACGGCTTCGGCTTCGGGCGACGAGGCGAAGCTCAAAAAATAGGTTTCTACCCCGCGCGCGGCTTGGTTGCGGCTCGCATTGGCGTGAATGGAAAGAAACAGATCGGCGTTTTCGCGATTGGCGATCGCGGTGCGTTCTTCGAGCGGGACGTACACGTCGCTGCGCCGTGTCAGCACCACGTCGAACCCGTCTTGCTGAAGCAGCTTCTCGAGACGAAGCGCGACGTCGAGTGTGAGGGCGGCTTCGTTGAGGTTTTTGCCCTGCGCGCCCGGATCGTGTCCGCCGTGGCCCGGATCGATCACGACACGCGCGACGCCGAGGCCGAGCTGACGCGAGAGCGAAAGGCCGCCGCCGGCGTTTGATTTCGATTCGAGCGGAGGCGCAGGCGGCGCCGGGAGCGGGGGGTCCACCGTCAAAACTGGTTCTTCCGGGTCAGCCACTCGAACAGGCTGCGGCGAGCGAGTTTCCGGGTCGTCAAGGCGAGGGCCGCGGCCGGAGGCGGGTGCAATAGGTGCGGAGGGTGCGATGGGCTCGGTGCCGACCTCGGAGGCGACCGCTGCCGACTGTCCCGAGCGAGTGTCGGATTCAGCGAGCTGAGGGGCTTGCCCCGAGCGAGGCTCCGGTTCACCGAGTCGAGCGGTGCGATGCTCAGGTGCGACGCGTGCAACGGGCGCGAGCGGGGGCGTTCGCCTCGAGCGAAGTGCCGGTACAGTGACTGCGGGCGGCCGCCGCTCGCGCGCGACAGGCGCGGGGGGTGTCACGGGTGCGATCGAGACCGCCGCAATCGGAGCCGGCGGGGCGGGCACCCATGCGGGTTGCGACGCTGCTGCCGCCGTTCGCGTCGGCGTTTCGCAGTCGACCACCACTCTGAACGGGTTGTACATCGTGAACACGCTGTACTTCGTGACGCCTTCGAGATCCAGGACGACTCGGACGGTCGCGTCCGGATGACGGCCGACGCGAATCTGCCGAACCGCATCGTCCGGATAGCGCAGCACGCCGTCTTTGAGTTGCGCAGCCGCGCGCACGCCCTTCAGATCAAAAAACACTCGCTCGGGACCAGCGAGACGTTCCTCGTGATAGACGACTTCGCGATCGAACGCGAGCGTGATGCGGATGACTTCGGGCATCACGCTGCGATCGATGCTCGTCAAAGTAGCCGAGCGCGATGCGGCCGGGCCAGACTCCCCGACAGAAGCTTTGGCAGCTGAGAAGGTGGTGGGGCTGGCCTTCAGGCCAGCCGACTTCAGCAGCGAGCTTGATGGATACTCCGCGCGCAATCGCGCGAAGTATCGCTCCGCGGCTGTGCGATCGGCAGGCCGCTTGTATTTGTCGGCCAACGCTTGCGCGAGCGTGCCCGCATTGAAGAGCGCATTGTCGGCGTAGCCGCTGCGGCGATTTGTTCGCACGAAGTCGTCGTAGGACGCGATCACGCCGCGCGCTCGTCTCAACAGATCATCGCGCTCGCTGACCGGCAGGTCCGCGGCAGCCGCGTCCACGGCTGCCGCGACTTCGGCCTCGCGGGCCTGCAACGCCTCGTAACGGTCCTTGACGCTCTGCGCCTCTGCGGCCATCGGCAGGGCAGCGAGCGCCACCGCGATCGCCGTGGCACGAGACATGAAGAGCTTCATGATCAACACTCCACTTCCATCAACGCAGCGTTCATCGCAGCTGCGCGTCCACTTCGTCGAAGTACTCGCGGCCAACCAGCACCTCGCGCGGCTTGCCACCGGTGGCCGGCGACACGAGCCCTTCGGCCTCCATCATGTCGACGAGGCGTGCCGCGCGGCTGAAACCAATGCGCATCTTGCGCTGCAGATATGAAATCGACGCTTGGCCGCTTTGCACGACGATGCGTGCGGCTTCGTCGTAGAGCTCGTCTTTCTCGAACTCGATCTTGTCCGCTCCGCCCTTTTCGTCTTCCGCGGTAATGGTTTCATCGAACACAGGTTTGCCTTGCTTGCGGAGGAAGCTGGCGAGGCGCGCCGACTCCTGCTCGGAGATATACGGCCCGTGCAGACGCACCTTCTGCGACGAGGCGGGCGGCAGAAACAGCATGTCGCCCCTGCCAAGGAGCTGCTCGGCGCCATTGCCGTCGAGAATCGTGCGCGAGTCGATCTTCGATGACACGCGGAACGAGATGCGGGCGGGAAGATTCGCTTTGATCAAGCCGGTGATGACGTCCACTGACGGACGCTGTGTCGCGAGAATCAAATGAATTCCAACGGCGCGGGCCATTTGCGCCAGCCGTGCGATCGATTCCTCAACCTCGTTGCCGGCGACCATCATCAGGTCGGCGAGCTCGTCGACCACCACGACGACGAAGGGCAACAGCCGCGGCGCTTCGCCACTCTCGGTGTGTTCTTTGCCGTCGATGAGTTGCCGCATGTTGCGGTTGTACTGTTCGATGTTGCGCACACCGAATGCGGCGAGCGTCTTGTAGCGTTCCTCCATCTCACGCACCGCCCAGCGCAGTGCGTTGGACGCCTTCTTGGGATCGACCACGACCGGCGACAGGAGGTGCGGGATGTCCTCGTATACGCCAAGCTCCAGCCGCTTGGGATCGATCATGATGAAACGCACGTCGTCCGGCGTCGCGCGATACAGCATGCTCGTGAGCATCGCGTTGAGGCCGACTGACTTTCCGGTTCCCGTGGATCCTGCAATCAAAAGATGCGGCATGCTGGCGAGGTCGGTCATGAACGGCTCGCCATGAATCGTTTTGCCCAGCGCGAGGGTGAGCTTCGAGGTCGAGCGCTGATAGGCTTCTGATTCGAGCAGTTCGCGCAACGAAATGGCTTCGCGATTGGGATTCGGGATCTGGATGCCGACCGTCGACTTGCCAGGAATCCGTTCGATCAGCACCGATTCCGCCTGCATTGCGAGACACAGATCGTCGGCGAGTCCAGTGACCCTGCTGTATTTCACGCCGGCATCGGGTTTGAACTCGAACGTCGTCACGACCGGACCGGGATGAATCTGGACGACCGCGCCTTCCACGGCAAACTCGCGGCACTTCTCCTCGAGCAGGCGCGCCGCTTCCATCAACTCACGCTCGTCGATCTTTCGTTCCGCTTTCGGCGGGTCCAACAGGGAGGGGGGCGGTAGCGTGTAGCCGCTGAGGCGGCGCTCGGCTGGACTGCGCGGTTCGAGCGGCAGCGGCAATGGCGCAGCACCCGGTGACTGGAGCGCGCGCTTCTGCACAACCGGAGGCGTCGCGCGCGTTGCGAGCGCCGAAGGTCGATGGTCAAATTCGTCGAGCTCGTCTTCCTCTTCCTCCTCCCGCTCCAGCCCACGGGTCTTGGGCTTTGGCGCCGCGGTTTCCGGACGAGCGGCGCGTTCCACCGCCGCTTTGAGCAACTCGGGCGACGCCGTACCTTTCTTGACGTGTTTGGCGATGACTTCCAAACGCTGTTTCGCTTTTCGCCGCTCCTCCATACGATTGCGTAGCGATTGCCATGTCTGCGTCAGGCCAGCGCCGAGGAAGCCAAATACGATGTTGAACAAACGGCCAAACGAAAACTGGGTGGCAAGGATCACCGCCACAAAGAGCAGCGTGAGGATGACGATGATCGAGCCCATGCGGCTGAGGTACTCCGACATCCACCGCGCAACCAGGTCGCCCGCGTAGCCGCCGGCGCGAAAGGGCCGCTCACTCACCTTCACGCTGCCGAGCGCGAGGCTCATAAACGCGCTCGCGCACGACAACGCCAGGCCAGCACCGGTCAGCTTGGTGTAAATCGCGTCGATCTCACGGCACCAGAAGTAGTGCCAGCCCGCAATCGCGATCAGCGCGGGTATGAGATACGAACCGTAGCCGAATAACTGAAACGACAACTCGGCTAGGAACGCGCCGACGCGTCCAACGAAGTTGGCCGGAATATCGTTCGTTCCCGAGGTAAAGAACCACACCGGGTCGTTCGGGTCGTAACTGGCGACCGCAATCAGCCAAATCAGCGCCGCGGCAAAAAGCGCGACGCCGACCACTTCACTGAGTCGTCGCGACAGTGTTGAACCACTTCGAGCCATCAGATCTCCATGACCACCGGCAACACCATCGGCCGGCGTCCCGTTCGTTTTCGCAGGTAGCGCCGCAATTCGACACGCACCTTCTCGCTCATGAGGCCGGGATCGGTGCGCTCTTCAACGCTTGCCTCAGCAATAACCGTGGTGATCAAGCGCGATGCTTCGGAAAGGACTCCATCGGACTCGGTATCGGTTACGAATCCGCGAGCGATTAACTCGGGCGTGCCTTCGACGATGCCCGTCTGGCGGCTGATGGTGACGACCGGCACAACCAGCCCATCCGCGGCAAGATGCTGGCGGTCGCGTAGAACCTCGTCACCGACCTCTCCTACCCGCGTGCCGTCGATGAGCACGCGCCCGGCCGGCACCTTGTCCGCAAGCCGGCCGCCCTCACCATCAAATCTCAGCAGGTCGCCGTTCTCTGGTGTCAGGACCTCGACGCGCGCTGGCAAACCACTCGTTACAAGCTTGGCAACGCGCGCGTGCCGCGCGAGCTGACGGAATTCGCCGTGGATCGGCACGAAGTACCTGGGCCGCACTAACGACAGCACCAGCTTCAATTCCTCTTCGGAGCCATGGCCCGAAACATGGACGTGCTTGGACGACTCGGTAATGACGTCGACGCCGCGGCGCGCGATGTGGTTGATGGTGCGGCCGATCGCCTTTTCGTTGCCGGGAATGGCGCGCGCGGAGATGACGACGCAATCTGGTGACGTCAGCCTCACCGACCGGTGATCGTCGATCGCGATGCGCGACAGGGCAGCATTGGGCTCGCCCTGCGATCCCGTGGCAAGACAAAGGATGTCCTGCGAAGGGAAGCTCGGCACATCGCTGTCGCGAATGACAACGCCGGCAGGAATCTTCAGGTACCCAAGCTTCTGCGCAATCAGGGAGTTGTCGATCATGCCGCGGCCGACAAACGCCACCTTGCGATCGAACTGGACCGCAAGATCCGTGAGGATCTGCAGCCGGTAAATGCTCGACGCAAACGCCGCGACCACGATCTTGCCTTCGGTGCTCGTGAAGATCTCCTCGAAGGCCTCCTGCACGTCGAGTTCGGAACCGGTGTAGCCGCGCCGGTCGATGTTGGTGCTGTCGGCGAAAAGCGCGAGCACCCCCTCGGCGCCGAGCTGCGCGAAGCGATGGAGATCGAACGGCTCGCCGTCGAGCGGCGTCTGATCGATTTTGAAATCGCCCGTGTGCAGCAGCAGTCCCTGCGGCGTCCGGATGGCCACCGCCATGCAGTCCGGCATGCTGTGCGTGACGCGAATGAATTCGATCTGAAACGGACCGATCGAAAACGTGTCGCGCGGCTTGACCGAAACAAGGCCGCGAGCGGCGTCGATGCCGTGGTCCTCGAGCTTCGGTTGAATGAAGGCGAGCGTCAGCGGCGTGCCGTACGTCGGCCCGTCAACGAGCGGCAGCACGTACGGAATGGCGCCGATGTGATCTTCGTGGGCATGCGTCAGGATGAGGGCTTTGATCGTCCCGCGGCGGGCTTCGAGGTACGACAGATCCGGGATGATCAGATCGACGCCGAGAAGCTCGGGTTCTGGGAACATGGAGCCCGCGTCGATGACGATGGTCGTCTCCCCACACGAGATCGCCATCATGTTGAGGCCGAACTCGCCGAGGCCGCCGAGCGGCACGACTTCTACGGCGTCAGTCATTCAACGGATCCTGAGCGGCCGAACAAATCCCGTCTCGACACGTCGCGCGTCGAGTCGATCAGCTATTCAGGCTGCTGGGCGAGCCTGGAGATTGCGAGGCGGGTTGGGTTCGCACGCTCACTGTGGAAAAGGGGTCCGACCCCTTTTTCCTCGGGTTTCGCCGGTGCGACAGGCCGAAACTATAGCACAGGCGGCCGCTTAGGTTAGCGGCCGACAAAAACGTCCGCAAGTCGTGCTAATTCAACGAGGTGCAGCGTTTCGGGCCGACGGGTCGCGTCGATGCCCGCGGCCGCAAGCGCCGCCTTCGCGTCGGCCTGCCGCTCGGTCGCAAAGGGCGTCAACGCGTTAGCCACCATCTTTCGGCGTTGCTGAAAAAGCGCGCGGACCATCGCAATGAGCACCTTCTGATCAGCGGTGGCCACGGCTGAGGGGCGGAAGGCGAGTCGCACCACTGCGGATCGGACGTTGGGCATCGGCCGAAAGGCGCCCGGCGGCAGCTCGAGCACTCTGGTCACGTCCGCGGCGAGCGCCGTTGTAATCGCGAGCGGTCCGTAGTCACCGCTCCCAGGCGACGCATTGAGACGATCCGCGACTTCTTTTTGCAGCATCAGGGTGGCGTCACGAAACACGTTCGCGTTAGCCGCTGCATCGAGCAGGCGAAAAAGGATGGGCGACGAGATGTTGTAAGGCAGGTTGCCAACCACACGCACTTTGTTGCCCGGCGTTGTTCCCAATTCACGTTGCGCCAGGGTGCCCAGATCGAGGTCCAGAACATCCGCGCGGACGACCGTGAGGTTCGGGATTCGTCGGGCGGTCAGCGACGCGGCAAGATCGCGATCGACTTCGACCGCGACGAGTCGCGCGACACGAGCGGCAAGCGGTTCGGTCAGCGCGCCGCGGCCAGGTCCAATCTCGAGAAAAACATCAGACGGCGCCGGAGCAATGGCGTCGACCATTTTCGTCACCCACGCCGGCTCCAGAAAATGCTGGCCGAAGCGTTTGCGAGGCTTGCCGCGCCGAGGCTTTCGCAGTTGGTCTCGCGAGCCAAGGCGGGCTCGCGTCATGGCTCGGGCTCGTCCGGCTCGCGCCTCGGATTGCGCCAGTAGCGTTCCTCGATCTCCATGATTTCGTCTTCGCTGAGACCGAAGTAATGACCGAGCTCGTGAATCAACGTTTCGCCGATGGCGACAACGATCTCCTCCTCATCGCCTTCGCACTCTTCCTCGATCGTCTGCTGAAACAAAATGATGCGGTCGGGCAGCGTATTGCCGTGTCCCCATCCGCGTTCGGTCAACGGCACGCCCTGATAGAGGCCGAGGAGCGTGTCGTCGGGACCAATCTCCATTTCTTCGAGCAGCTCGTCCGGCGGCTCATCCTCGATCACGATGGCCACGTTTTTCACTTCACGCGCGAAGCGGGCCGGAATCGTGTCGATCGCCTCAGCCACCAACGATTTGAACTGGTCGCGGGTCATCGTCGTTTGGGCCTCGCGCGAAGCGGCGACTTCGCCGACCTGCGCCCGGCGGCGCGCCCTGCCCGTACCGTGACGCCGCCGGATAGGAAGAAATCACAATCCTTCCGCACGTTGCAGATCTCACACCTTGGCGTCGGGCGACAAATGCGGCGGCCATGCAGGATCAGCAGGTCGGACACCTGAATCCATCGTTCGGGCGGGTAGAGTGCAGCGAGCGCCGGCTCGACTTTTTCGGGGTCATCGCTGTGCACCAGGCCGATGCGGTTGGCCACCCGCAGCACATGACGATCGACCGGCAAGCCGGGAACGCCGAGCGCGTGGCCGAGCACCACGTTCGCGGTCTTGCGCCCCACGCCTGGGAGTTTGGTGAGCGCCTCCATGTCTGGCGGAACCTGCCCGCGATGACGTTCGACGAGCGCCTTCGACATGCCAATCAGCGCCTTCGACTTCTGCCGGAAGAACCCGGTCGCCTTGATGATGTTCTCGAGCTCGGCAGGCCCGGCGCCCGCAAAGGCGTGCGCGTCGGGATATCTCTGGAACAGCGACGGGGTGACTTGGTTCACGCGCTCATCGCTCGATTGGGCCGACAGAATCGTGGCGACGAGCAGTTCGTACGGCGTCCGGTAATGAAGCTCGGTGTCAGGGTCAGGGTGATGGCGCGCGAGCGCATCAAAGATGCGCCTGGCGACCGCCTTTGTTTTCAATGCACGGGCCCCTTCAAATCGGGAGCCGGCGGAGGAGTGTGGGACTCGGAGAAGATCCGCAGGTTTTCCTGGAGCGCCGCGATCAGCGTTGGAATGAACTGCACCGGCATGACCACACGCGCCTTGATCGGTGCGCGGACGATGTGGTCCGCTTCCGCCTCGCGGATTTCTTTTTCGGAAAGCGGCATGACCTCACAAAACGTAATCGTGAAGTCGAAGGGAGTGTGCGCCACCGCCGCGAAGTTGGCGTACTCCCGCGCCGGAGGTGGAGAGATGTCGTCCGGCACGATCGTAAAGTTGATCTGCTTGCGTTCGGTCATGAGGCGAGTGTACATCCCGCCTCCGCGTGCGCAATAGTGAACAAGCTTCGGCCGTTCGACATGGCTCAGGGCCGTCTGAGCGTAGGCGAAGGAAGGCGGGGCAAGCACCCCACACGTCAGTATTTGCGCATCACGCCGACGACGACGCCTTGAATTTGAACGGCGTCCGGATCGACGACAATCGGTTCCATGGTCGGATTCGCCGGCTGTAGCCGTACGCGACCACCCTCTTTGTAGAACTTCTTGAGCGTGGCGTCCTGTCCGCTGACCAGGGCGATGACCATTTCGCCGTTGTCGGCGGCCCGTCGGTCTTCGACGACCACCCAATCTCCGTCGCGGATCTGCTCGTCGATCATGGAGTCGCCGCGCACGCGCAGCACGTAGGTGTCGCGCTTGCCGCTGACGAGTGTTTCCGGCACGGCGATGCTTTCCGACGTGGCAACGGCCTCGATCGGCATGCCGGCCGCCACGTATCCGAGCATGGGCAACTCCACGGCCCGTCCGCCAGACCGCGAAGGCAGCAGCTCAACCGAGCGGCTGCGATTCCAGGCACGGCGAATGAATCCCTTTTCCTGCAAGTTTGTCAGGTGCTTGTGCACCGTCGCCAACGACGACAGATTGAATCGGCGACCGACTTCTTCCAGGCTCGGGGCATAGCCGTGCTGCTGGATGAACTCGTTGAGGTAGTCCAGAATCTCGCGCTGACGTTTTGTGAGCGGCTGCACGGAGGCGAGAGTAACCAAACAAAAGGCGAAAGTCAACTGCTAGGATCGAACCACTCAATTCACCTGGAATTCCGAATCGTGGCATCGAAGGGATCCGACGTTATCGGCGCAAAACGGGCAACTTTGCGCGGGTCGCGCGGTTGGCGCGATGCGATCACGTGCGCTGCGGTTTAACCCCAGCTCCGCGCAGCTGGTCTAATAAAGGGGGGCAACGCGGGAATGTCTGATCGATCCGGTGTGCGCACCTGGCCGGGCTCGATGCTCGCTAGCGCGCCCAAATGGACGGTGAAAGTGGTCCGCGGTGGCGACCAGAGTGTCGACCAGTCGACAATCGCCGCGAATCTTGACGATGCGGCGCTGGTCACCGCGTGTCTGAACGGTCAGCGCGACGCTTTTGATGTCATCGTGGCGCGGCATCGGCGCGCCGTGTATCAGGTGTGTTACCGGTTCGTAAACAACCACGAAGACGCCGCCGATCTCTCGCAGGAGATCTTTGTTCGCGCGTGGCGCGCGCTTCACACCTTCAAAGGGCAATCCGCGCTCTCGACCTGGCTGTATCGCATCGCGGTCAACGCATGTCTGAATCGCGTGAGCGCGAGAAAGCCTGAAACCGAGCCCCTCGATCACGATCGATTCGAAGACACGCGAACCGAAGATCCAACGGCGGGCCTGATGCGAGGCCAGCGTGCCGCCGCCGTGCGCCGCGCGATTGCCGCGTTGCCCGACAAGCAGCGTGCGACGCTGATTTTGCGCGCGTATCATGATCTGACGCATCAGCAGATCGCAGAAATCCTCGGCAGCTCCGTCGGAGCGGTGAAAGCGAACTTCTTTCACGCACTCGGCAACTTGCGGAAGATCCTGGGGAGCGAGCCATGAGCCATTTCACACCCGACGAATTGATCGGCGCGGTGGACGAGACGCTCGGCGCGAGCCGGATGGCGCATCTCGCGGGCTGCGAGCGATGCCACACTCAAGTGGCGCAGCTGCGCGCGGCTCTCGGCGAAGCTCGCCGAGTGCAGGCGCCGGAACCCTCGCCGCTCTTCTGGGAACACTTTTCCGCGCGCGTGCGCTCCGCAATCCGTCAGGAAACGGACCCGAGTCGCCACTGGAGCTTCGACTGGCTGCGGTGGCAAGTAGTCGCACCATTGGCAACGATCGCCCTCATCCTGATCGTGCTCGGCGCGGCCGTGTCGCAGACGCCGGTGGGGTCTGGCCCTGCGCGCGGTGCTTCCTTGCAGTCGCAGGCTGATCTCGCGGTGTCGGACGAGCGGGAATGGGCGGTGGTCTCGGCGATTCTCATGGCCGAGGATCTCGAAGCCGCAAACGATGCCGGTATGCTTGTTCGCCCCGGGGATGTGGAACAAGCGGCATCGGAGCTCAGTCCTGCGGAGCAGGAATCGTTGATCAAATTGTTGAAAGCAGAAATGGACCGGTCAGGCGGATAACGATGCGGCTTGCGCTGATGCTTGCGTTCTCGTTCGCCGTCTTGCTGAGCGCACAGGAACCCGGCGCCGTGTCGGCGCCGCAGAGCGGAGCCGGCATGACTCCGGCGGAGATTCAAAAGATCTTCGACGGTTACGTGGTCATTCAGGCACAGGAAGCCCTTGGGCTCAGCGACGAGCAGTTTGCGCAATTCGTCCCACGGCTCAAAGCGCTTCAGGACACACGCAGGCGTCATCAGCAGGAGAAAATGCGGCTGATCGTCGACATGCAGCGGCTGACGCGCGGGATGAACCGCGGTGCCGGCACCGACGACGGGTTGCTGAAGCAGCGGCTGACCGAGTTACAGGAGAGCGAAGCGCGGTTTGCGGCCGACCTTCGGAAGGCGTACAACGCGCTCGACGAAGTGCTCGATGTGCGGCAACAGGCCCGTTTTCGCGTGTTCGAGGAGCAGATCGAACGCAAGAAGCTGGATTTGCTGCTGCGCGCGCGTCAACTGAATCCGAACCGGGCCACGCCGAAGCGGCCACCGCCGGGCCGCTGACGTCTAATCCCTCAATTCACGTGAGTTGAAATCGCGGCAGCCGGCGGAGCCGCCGATTTGGACCGACTGGCTGTGTTCGAGCGCTCTCGCGTCGTGTCGCCATCGACTCCCGTGAACGCTGACGATAAGATTAGTTATGAAAGTTCCGGCACTTCTTCTCGCGACCACCGTCGCCGTGTCGCAGTCCATCCCGGCGAACGTCAAGGCCGACGCCGACAAGTTTCAGCAAAAATTGCAGCAGATCGTCGCAAACGGCAATAGCGAGGGTCGCACCGAACGTCGCACACCGGTGTCGCAGACCGAGACCAACGCGTACTTGCGGGTGCGCGGTCCCGAGCTGCTGCCGGTCGGCGTGACCGATGCCACCCTCGCGGCGCACGGAGCCGGACGCGTGAGCGGACGCGCGGTGGTGGATCTCGACGTCATCCGTCAGAAAAAGAGCAGCGGCAGTTTGCTCGATCTGAAAAGCTACTTGACCGGCACACTGCCGGTGACGGCAAGTGGCATTCTCCACACCAAGGACGGCATGGCGCGCTTTCAGCTCGAAAGCGCCGAGGTGAGCGGCATTCCGGTGCCGAAAGCATTTCTCCAGGATCTCGTGGCGTATTACACGCGCTCGCGCGATTATCCCAACGGCATCAGCCTCGATCAGGTGTACGAACTTCCTGCCAACATTCGTGAAATCCAGATCGGCCAGGGCAACGCCATCGTCGTGCAGTAACCCGCTGCGCGCGAGGTGGCAGTTCAAAGTTCAGTTGCCAGTGGCAAGGTTGAATTCAAGCTGAGAACTACACTTTGAACTGTCAACAGGCAACTGGTAACTTTCGTGCATGAGCGACCTCCTACAGATGCCGTTGCAGTATCTGAAGGGTGTCGGTCCCCGCAAGGCCGCTGATCTCAAGCGGGCCGGCCTGCAC
>JBKPDL010000063.1:0-10149 GCA_046727855.1 Acidobacteriota bacterium | reverse complement strand
GCTCAGCGGTACCCGGAGGACTATGACGGATACCTGGCGGGCTGCCCGGGCCATTTCCAAACGCACCTGAACTGGAGCCATGCGTGGAACGGGAAGGCCTTTCTCAACGAAGCGGGAACAGGCATCGGTCCGGGTGGAATTCCCATGGAAAAGTGGCCTGCTGTCGCGGCCGCGGTGCTTGACGGGTGCGATGCACTCGACGGCCTCGTGGATGGACAGGTCACCGATTCGCGCAAGTGCAAGTTCGATCCGGCAACTATTCAGTGCACCGGCGCGGACAACAACACCTGTTTGACAGCAGCCCAGGTAGAGGCGATCAAGAAGTATTACGGCGGCGCGAAGAACCCGCGCACCGGCGAACAGATATTCCCGGGATACCTCCCGGGGGTCGACCCGTTGTGGTACCAGTACCTGCCGCAGGGTCTTGGCGTTATGTACTTCTTCAAGGCGATCGTGTTTAATGACATGAACTACGATGCCCTTGAATCAGACTTCGATACGGATGTGACGCGCGGTGATGAGAATGTCGCCTGGATCCTCAACGCGACGAACCCCGATCTTACGCCTCTTAAGGCGCGCGGAGGAAAGGTCATCCACTGGCACAGTATGCAGGACCAGAACATCGCAACCGGAAGCAGTATCGACTTCTACGAGAAGGTAACCTCTTTTATGGGGGGCGTTGAGAACACACGCGACTTCTACCGTTTTTTCCTGGCGCCTGGCATGAAACATTGTGTCGGCGGGGACGCACCGAACTCTTTCGGGTCCTTAGGCCATCAGCCCACAGGGAACGATGCGCTCCATGACATACAAACAGCGCTCGAAGTGTGGGTCGAACAGGGCATCGCACCTGACAAAATCGTCGCGACGAAATTCGTGAATGACAATGTGGCAATGGGCGTACAGAGGACACGACCGCTTTGTCCCTACCCCGAAGCTGCAGCCTACAGCGGAAGCGGCAGTATAGATGATGCGGCTAACTTTGTCTGCGTGCCTCCGATTGAGGTCAGAATTGAGCCGTCGACGCTCAACCTCAAAAGCAAGGGAGTCTTCACGGCTTTTATCACGGTGCCTGACGGATACGACATCCGGGACTGGAACATGAGTGATGTGACCTGCGCGGGTGCGCCTGCGGTCAACGGCACCACTTCTAACAATGCGTACATAGCGAAGTTCGACATGCAGGACTTAAGGAATGTAAGTCCAGGAGACACTGTCGAACTGTTGGTGAAGGGATTCTTTCACCGGGACGGACAACCAGCTATGGTCCAGGGTACCGGCACAACAAAAGTAATCAAGTAATGGTACTCTGCAGCTATGGCATGAGAGAGAGGCAAGGATCATCCTTGCCTCTTCTCCTATCCTAACAATTGTGATCGTTGTGAAAGACTGGACGCACGTCGCCGTCGTGACGGGCGGAAGCAGGGGCATTGGATGCGCTCCGGTCCGGCCGTCAATCCGTAAAGACTACACAACTCCGTCACGAACAACGCGGTAGCGGAGATGCGTCGCAAGTGGTCCGTCACTCACGCTGATTTGTTCCAGCCGCACACCACCCGCGAGCTCATCGAAGAGTTTCACACCACCACCTATTAGGTAGGGCGCAAGATGAATGAGGATCTCGTCGACGAGCCCTGCTCGCAGCGCTTGCCAAGTCCACCGCTGCGACATCGAGCTACGCAATCGGCATTTGAGATCCTCCTTTTTCCGGTCCGTCACGGATGGAAAGGATTCACGCCAGCCATCGCTTGCTGCATCGCATCGCGGGCGGCTGCGAGAGTCTGCGGCTTCGCCAGTTCGGGGTGGCCAGTTCCGTACGGTGGCTGCGGCGCATATTCCATGATCAATTCGACGACTTGTCCGAAGCCCTCGCCGGCCCAGTGACCCGCCACGGCAATGCCGAAATCAACGCCCGCCGTGATGCCGCCACCAGTGAGCCGATTGCGATCGATGCAGACTCGTTCAGTGCTCACCTCGGCGCCAAACTGTTTGAGAGTTTCTCGAGCACCCCAGTGCGTGGCAGCGCGGTAGCCACGTAAGAGTCCAGCCGCGCCCAAGAGCAGCGCGCCAGTGCACACACTGCACACCCAGCGTGCGCGCGATCCGCGATCGGCGAGAAACGCAATCGCGGCGGCGTCACTCAGAAGATCAAGTGTGGGCTTCGCACCACCTCCGACAAAGACGACATCGGGATCAGTCCAGGCATCCTCGAAGCTGGTAGTGGCTTGAACGGACAGGCCGCAGTCGGTGAGCACCGCACCCGGCGTGTGCCACGCATACTGCACGGCGTAGTCCGGCAAAAAGCTCCACGCCTGCACGGGACCGACCAAGTCCAGCAGGGTCATACCAGGATAGACAACGGCCAAAACTCTCATGGGCGCGCTCCTTGCTATATCGTGTCGTACTTGCATGATGCAGGTAAGGCGATATGATGTCCGCGGCGCGCAAGAGAGGCAACTCGTCCGCTCGCCGAATCAAACCTAATCGGAACTGGCCAGACGGGGTATCTGCGTTCGCACGATGGCGCCGCAAGCGGCTTCGCGCCTTTCATCGTTGCGCTTTGTTTGGAGTCAAACACCACACATCCTTGATTTTGCAGAGTCTGCCAAGCATCTGTTCGTATTCTTTGGCGATGGCTGCTCTTTCCGTCACGCCGAGAAGTTGGATCATGAATCCATGGTGGCCGGGAACTGTGACAAACGGATAAATCCCAGCGACCTGCCCCGCGCCGATGTCTTAGTATCCGCTCTTGTGACGGTCTAGCATGATTTTCTTGAGTTCGATGGCAGGAGTCCCCTTGGCCTGCATCTCCGCGGCGTCAAAGAAGACCCGCATCTGGGCCTTGGTGCCCGCTTTATCAAAGGAGATCGGGTAGAGAATGTCATCTCTATATTCCTTCAAGGGCCAGGAGCCTCTGAACGCATCATCGCCGAGCAACTAAGGAATGGTCGCAATCAGGCACTCCGCATTCCTCGCGACCTGGAGCTGCCCGGTCGCGACGCAATTCTGCGAAAGGAGGGTCCTCGCCTCGTGGTGGAGCCGGTTGCACGCCCCTCGCTGCTCGCTTGCCACGTTGAAACCGCTGGACGAGGACCTCCCGCGGATCGAGTCGCTGCCCGCCGAGTCAGTGGAACTCTGATATGGCCGCGCGGTCGTATTTGCTCGACACCAACACCCTCTCTCATCTCGTCCGCCAGCCGCACGGGTCGGTTGCAGCCCGCATAGCTGGTTGTTCCACGCGAGGCGGATCACTCACGTCGCGCCGATGGATCTGCCTGCAGGTAGCATCGATCAGACGTCGTCGTCCGAGGTCAAGATCTGGCTCTACGCGTGCAAGGATGGGCAGCGGATGGCACTCAACGACGCCAGATCGCGCTCGCGGTGGAGCAACACGCGGGCAGTGTGAGCGCGTTCGTGAGCTGGAATGCCAGGCATTTCGCGGGGAAACTGTCGGTGCCCAGCTCACGCCATGGGAATGGCTCGTCGGCGCACGGGAGACCGGACGCGACGATAATCCGGTTATCAGAGCCGCTCCAGCAGCGTCCGCGCCGCCGCCTCGGATTTCGAAGGCACCTGCGCAATCGACCGGCTATCGTGTGGCGCCAATCGCGAACAGGCGGTGCAAGCCGCGCACATACATCAGACCTCGCGACATGGCAGGCGTGGCCATCAGCACCTCGCCCATTGTGTTCGTGGCGAAGTGGCGGAACTCGCGGCCGGCGGAGACGACAAGCATCTCGCCGTCTTCGTTCGCGAGATAAATCTTGCCGTCAGCGGCGATCGGCGACGCGCTGAAAGTCGGGCGGGGTACACCTCCTCGCGTGAGTGCGCCCGTCGCTCTGTTCCAGACGCACGTCAATACGCGCACAAGCGATATCGCGGCACCACTTCGAGTACGCCGTTTCGTCAGACGGCCAGCGCTTTGTGATGCCGGCGCGGGCGGAGACCGAGATCGCGACGCCGTGGACCGTCGTCGTTAACTGGACCGCCGCCTTGAAATGACGGGGACCAGGAACACGATGAGACCGTCGGAACAAGAGTGAACTGGAACTGCAACTGGCGAATCTAAAACGGATGCAATATTTGCGAATCACAGGCGGGTCGGCCAGGCTCGTGCCGTCGTGACGAACAACACGCTCACGTTGCGAATTTGCCCTTGCCAGGCTTTACAAGATGTAGCTACACTGTAATCACAGTGCCCACGAAAACGCGCATCGTCAGGATCGGCAATTCGCGGGGGATCCGGATCCCTAAGACGCTGCTCGATGAAGCGGATCTTCCTGAAGAGGTTGAACTCCACGCCGAACCTGGCCGGTTGGTCGTGCAGGCCGCTCGCCGTCCACGTAGCGGCTGGGCGGCTGCCGCAAAGCGCATGCGTGCCCGCGGCGATGACGTACTCCTCGACGAATCGACCGCGACCAGGTTCGATCGCGAGGAGTGGGAGTGGCGGTAGCCCGCCAGGCGATCGTTCGCGGCCAGGTGTTTCTCGTTCGACTCGACCCCACGCTCGGCAGTGAAATCAAAAAGACGAGGCCGTGCGTGGTCGTGTCCCCTGACGAATTGAATGAACATCTCCGTACCGTCATTGTTGCCCCGATGACAACCGGCGGACGCGCGTACCCGTGGCGTCCGCGATGCCGTTTTCAGGGTCGCGCAGGCTTTGTGGCCCTCGATCAACTTCGGACGGTTGATATGGGGCGCCTCGTGAAGCCGTTTGGGCAACTTGAGGGTGAGACGGTCCTCGTAGTGCTGGAACGTCTACAGGACATGTTCGCCGAATAGGTAGCAATGGGCAAACGCGGTGGATCCGCCGAGCGGCCCAGCGCGAGTTCCAGATCCTCGAAGGCGTGCAGCATCCGGGCATTCTGCGCGCCCTTGAATACAAGGATCACGAACGTGGCGCGGCACTCATCGTCGACCACGGTCCTGAAGCGCTTCGGCTGGGCAGTGATGGGAGCTGGATGGCGTCGCGTTTTCAGCGTTCACCCGCGTGGGCACGCTCACGCCATCCAAATTTTGCTTCTCCTGTCAGCCTTCGCTGACTGCCTTCAGAAGGACGGAGATAGGCGTCACTTCACGGGCTTGGCAGCCGCAGTAATCTTCGTTGCCGTGATAGTGTCTCCCTTCACTTCCCCAGTCAGTTGCACTTCCTCGCCGGCATGCGAAGCGATGGTCTTTGAACTCTGATTGGCCAGCTGGTAGACCTTGCCCTCGGACACGAAGACGTACTTCGCGCCCTTCTTCACGCACACGCGGGTGCAGTCGGCATCGGTCATTTTTTTGCCCTCGTGCTCTCCCGCCTGGTGCTTGTCCTTGCACATGCTGTCGCTGATCTTGCCCGTCAAGGTCTGCTCGGGCGGTTTCTGGGCTGCCACGGAGACCGACACGACAACGCCGAGCGCCACAATCATTCCAATGAGTTTTCTCATGAGTATCCTCCGGTCAACACACGAAAAAGGTCACTATCGGCCGCCGACGAACGTGGCACAAGTATACGCGCACATTGCCGTCCTTCCGTCCTGTGGCTACTAAAGTCGTCATCGCCGAGCATTGTAGACTTCAACCCACACGCCAAGCAGCCGCGTGTCTTTCGACGTCGGGTCGTACTTGCGCGGATCGAAGCCATTCTCAGCGTGGATATCGAGTGTGACCACTCGCGTCGCGACCGGCACTGTAATGTTCACGGTTTTGCCCGGTTCGAGATCGAGGCTCTCGGCCCACCCTCTGGCCGCGAAGTGGACACGATTTGCTTCGGGCCCGTTGCGTACGCGCAATGTCAAAGGCGTCTCATCACGATCGCGTACGAACGTGACAGGCGTCTCGCGTCGCCCCGCGCTCCAGAACCCATCCGGCTCGGGCTCTGCCGCCTCGTCGTGAGAGAGGACAGCGATAGGGCCGTATTGGCGCACGGCCAAGACCGTGGGCGCCTTCGGGCGTGCGTGTTCGTCGATCACGACGATTGGCGAAATCGTGAACCGTGCAATCGCGCGCTCGAGATCGGTGCTGCCGCGAAGTCCGACGAAGCTCATGTCTGTCGGCAGCTCGAATTCACTTGACCACCGCGATCCAGGATGCGGCTGTACGGTCCAGGATTGCCACGGCGAACCCATTCGGCCGACCTGCAATCCAATGGTCTCGGCAGCACGTGTGCCGCCGCCCCAATCGATGTCGAGGCGGTAACGGCCGGCCGGCAGCGAGAAGCGTGCGTTGTGCAACACGCGAGTAGGCTGCGGGCTCGTATGCAGCGCAGGCGTTGCGCCGACGGTCGCCAGTGGCACCACCGCATTTGCATCTTCGAAGCGAAATGGATCGTAGCGGATCGCGACCGGCCGCTTCGCCCGGTCGAATTGGTCGAGGGCCGCAATATGCGACCGCGCGGTAACCTGTGCCGGCGGCAGCGGCGGATCATGCGGGAGCGCAGGAACGACGATCGTCACGAGCACGAGCGCTGCGATCAGCGTTGTCATTGCCGCTAGCGACGCCCCGGCCGCGGACGTGATGCGCCATCGCGCGAGCAGGATCGCAGCGGCGAAGGCCGCGGCAAGCCACGCGAGCGTATGCATCCACGCCGTTCCCGGCTCGTGAAAGATAAACGTCGGCGCAGCCGCCCATGCGGCCCAGTACGGCGACCAGTACTCGAGCAGCGACGAGGTGCCGTCACGTCCGTTGTTGATTAACAGACCCTGCTGAGCGGTGGCCAGAGTGATCGCGACGCCGACGCTCACCCACAGCAGCACCTGGTGCGATGCGCGACTACCGCTCACGGCCGGCGCACGACGCGCGGCGACGGCGATTGGCACCATGAGTAACAGCAGGCCCGACACGAGCGGACGTCCGGGTGTCGCCGTGCCGCCCCACCAGATCCGAAACGCACCAACTGTGCCCAGCAGCGCACCGAAGGTGATGGCAATCTCCACCGCGCGCCGTCGCATCTCGCCACCGGCCGACCACATGGTAAGGAGACCGGTTAACGCCAGAATGTAGACCGGTGCGTACGCGAGCAGGCCGTACTCCTGATCGAACAACAAACCGGGTGCGCCGAAGAGCAGATTCGCGGGGCGCGTCTGCACCATGGTGCCGTAGGGCGCCATCGGCAACGGCGTGCCCCAAAAGACGTAGAAGAACGTGAGCCACGCGATGAGCGAAATGCCATACGGGACCACGACGGCAAGTGCCTGCGGGAACGCGCGGTGTCGAAGGACGCGCAGCGACGCGATGGTGACGAGTGCGGCCGACATCGGCGCGTACTTGGTGCTCAACCACGGAAGCGACGCGACACAGAAACCGATGATGAACCAGCGCGCGAATCCCGGTTGTGCCGTATTCGCCGACACGGCGAGCGTGAACGCAACGACCACTGCGAAGCCGGCGATGATTTCGGGATAGACGGTAAAGGTGCTGAGGAGAAAGGGGGTCGTGAGCGCGATGGCGGACCACGCGAACGTCGCCGCTCCAGGCGCGTTGACCGCGTTCGCGGTAAATCGCCACATGCTCGCGGCGGACGCTGCGGCAAACAACAGAAGCGCCGACACCACGGCCCAATACCCGCCCAGCGCATAGACCGGCGCCATCAGCACGGGCATCCCGACCGGATGGATCGAGTAGATCTCGTTGTCCACGCCGCGTGTCAAGTAGTCGGGTTTGAGCGACGCACGAAAGAAGTATTCCCGGTAATCGCCACGCGCGTGGTTGTTTTCGATCTGCAAATCGCCGTCGCGCCAAATGCTCTGCGCCATCACGAGGTAATGCGGCTCGTCGCCAGCCGGAAACAACACGGTGCCGGCAAGACGCGATGCCGCCAATCCCCCGGCGAGCGCGGTGAGAACGCCGATCAGCAAGGTCGCATGCGATCGGGACAAGCGTTGCAGTAACGGGACCCTCCCGATGCCAGCCTGCGTGACGCTCCACGCGAGCATCCCCGCAACGGTCAGCCACACGACCCATTTCAGTGGACCGGCGGGAAGCTGCAGCGCCGGAACATAATCCGGCAGCACCGGGGCGAACGGGAGAATGACGATGGCCGTCGCAAGCACCGGCAACAGAACGGCCCGGCGCCGCCTATACACGGCGAAGCCCAGCGCCGACGCGCCAATGAGCGTGACCAGAACCTTCCAGTCAGGCACGAGGGCGACGCGCACGGCGCCGCCGTCAACGACAATCTGGTCGAGGACGCTGTTGGTGAAATACAGTGCGAAGGCGCAGGTGAGAATCGCCGCGGCAGGCACCAGAACACGCATTGATGCGCTAGTTTAGCGTGATGTCTATTTCGCGGCCGTTCGTTCGACTCGCCCGTCGACGCCTATGACTCTGATCTCCGATGCCTCCGTTTCGCGCTGCGCTCGCTTGCCCGCGTCAAAGGGCTGGCAAGACCGTCATCGTAACGCTCACCTTGGGCATCGGCGCGAATGCCGCCATCTTCAGCGTCGTCCAGTTAGTGCTATTGCGTCCGCTCGTCAACCGCGATCAGGGCCGCCTGATCTATATCCTTGTATTCGATCATCGATTTTCGCATCACACCCGCGGGGGCACTCGTACTTTTACGGTTACACGCGGCTGCTGTCGCAGCTCTTCCTCGTCCGCGGCCCTGACGTTATCGACGCTATTTCGCAGGCTCGCTCGACGGCGGCACGATTTTGTTCAACCGCATGTAGGTGACGAGATTGCCGTAGTGCTCGTAGCTGTGTCCGGTGTTGAACGACAGAATGAGCGCGCGCGGGCTCATCCCGCCGATGAAGAATTTGATGTTCTCCGCGCCTTTCTTATCGTCCATGCCGGCGATCACCGTGTCGCAGAACTCGGTCGAGTCGGCGAGCGCTTTCGACAACTCCGCTTTCGTCGTCATCTTCTCAGCGTTAACCTGCGGAACTTTTTCTCCTGCCGCTGTTGCGCAGAACCCGTATTGCGCGTCGACGATATGCCCCATGATCTGGGCAAACGTGCGCACCTCCGGTGTGGGCTTGTAGGACCAGACTTCGTCTGGCACCTTCGCGGCGGTGCGAACGAGAAACCCTTTGATCGGTGTCCACTGCGCTTTGACGGCGTCCATCATCGGATTCGCGCTTTGCGCGCGCGCGTCGACGATCAACGCGACACCGAACAATGCCATAACGATGCGGCCAGCGATCACGCGTGACATGGAGACTCCTTTGTGAGAATCGTCGATTGTACGTCCGCTCCGTCCCGTCCGTTGCATGATACGCTTCCCACCCCATCGGAGGGCGACATGCAAAGGGTCCTGACGCTGAGATTGGGAGTGGATTCAGTGCATCGCCGGTGGCGGCAGACGGCAAGATTTATCTGGCCAACGAGGATGGCCAGATGATCGTTATTTCTGCCGGGCGCGAGTTCCGCCACATCGCGACCAATCCAATGGGCGAATCGATGATGGCCACTCCTGCGCTGTCGCGAGGCGTCATGTACGCGCGCGGCCCGCGGAGTGTTGTCGCGATTGGATCGAAATAATCAGTTTGGATTCATTGGAATTCCCCGCTGTTACTTGAGACGCAAACGTACATTGAGAGACAGAGGGCTCGAGGTGAACCCTTACAAAAGCAGAGGCATCACACGAGCGAAGCCCAGCCGTTAAGAACTTCGCTTACGTAACGTCGCCATGACTTTCGCGCCGCGAAAATTCATGGCGCCGCGCTCGCGCGACTTCATCGCCAATCCGCACCGGAATGGCGTCCTTCACATGGCATCCCCGTTGCTCTCCGCGCGCGTCGATCGCGACGCTCTCAGCGCCATCGTCGCAAAGGAGAGAACATGCCATCACGATTCGCACGATCCCAAAACGCGATTTACACAACGATGGCTGCGGTGCTTGTGCTGCTAAACGCATCGACGGCGCACGCACAGTCCGGCTCGGCACGATATAGCTTCACGACGCTCCTGGACAGCAATGATGGGCTTGTGCCGACACGGTGTGCGGCCATCAACCTGGCTGGGACGGTCGCCGTGCAAGTGCGGGACACGGCTCTCGGCTTCAATAAGCTGGTGACGATGCGACATGCCGGGGACGCTCCGGTGGTCGTCGCCCATACCCAGCGCGTCGCGGACTATCCGACCTTCTGCGACAACGGCATCACTTCGATCACGTCGGACCCCTCAATCAACGAGCTCGGCGAAGTCGCGTTTCAGGGAAACCTTCGC
>JBKPDL010000062.1:0-24740 GCA_046727855.1 Acidobacteriota bacterium | reverse complement strand
GTCCGTGCCGGATGTCCGCGCCCGAAGTGGAGCGCGTTGCCCAATCGACTGCCGGGCGCGCGCTCGTGCTGAAAGTGAACAGCGACCAGCACCCGCAGCTAGCTGAACGTTATAACGTTCGCGGCATTCCCAACTTCATCGTCTTCCGGAATGGACGTGTTGCGCTGCAGCAAGCTGGAGTAGTCCCGCACGATCAGATGAAACGCTGGCTCGAGTGACCCCGCCCGCGTGATAGAACGACGCAGCATGTGGCTCGCGTTAGACCGTTATGCGGCCACAGACGTGAATTTTGTACGCGTTGTGGACCCGCATAACGGTCTACGGCGCGCGGAGCGCCAAGCCAACAACAACAAGAACTAGCCAAGGGCCGCGGAGTTCGCCGGATATCAAGGGCAGGGCCCTTGGCTAGTTCTGACCTGGCTCAACGTCCTTTTTGCCGTTGGCGGCGACGCGCGGGCACTCGATCTCGCCGAGTTTATCGTCTACAACGTCGGCAGCGCCGGGCCCACCGGCGATACGGTTTACGCATCGGACAAAACCACACTGTTCGTGAACTTTTTCGTGGCCCGTGAAGAAGTCATTCGCGTTGCGGACACGCTTGTGCGAGTAGGGCAGCGCACCGACTATCCCCGTTCTGGCGACATTGAACTCCGCATTGAACCGCACACGCGAGCGATCTTTACCATCGCGGTTCGCTTTCCCGGATGGACGCGAGGACAGCTCCCCTGGGGAGATCGCTATCGCTTCGAGAGTGCTGGTATGCCCGCGCCCACGCTCATGGTGAACGGAGAGGCAGTTCGCATGACGTTCGACCGCGGCTTCGCGAAGGTCACGCGCGAATTGGCGAAGCGGCGACACCATTTACGTATTTTTTCCTATGCGGGAACATCGCGTGGTTCCGCGATCGCCCGAGCAGAATACGCCTTGTGACGTAATGCAGCGTGGACCGATCGTTTGGTGTCGATCACGACCAGAGGACCATTAGCTGCCAGCCTGTGGCGAAAAGTGGGCTCGGCGGCCCCACCGCGTGGCTGGCTCAAACTTTCGACTGCTGCACCTCGTAATGCAGCTGAACGGCGCCGTCCGGAAATTGTTGTACACCGAGCAAGCGGAGCGCGACCTCACGATGCCTCGGTGCAAGGAGGGGAATGCCTTCCCCGATGAAGATTGGCACAACGGTGATGATGAACTCGTCGATCGCGTCCTCGTCCAGGAAGGACCCGATGATCTCGCCTCCGCCCATCATCCAGACGTTCTTGCCAGCTTGCGTGCGGAGGCGTTCGGCAAAGGCACCGATCGACTCGTTGACGAAGTGGACGCCGGCGGGCACGGAAGGAGGCGGCGGCTGCCGAGAGAACACATAGTGCACGGCATCTGCACTGAAGCGCGCGCCCATCTGCAGACTCCGGTCAAAGGTCTTGCGACCGAGGACCTTGGCATCGGTGGAGCGCTGGAATTCCGGGAGACCGTAGAAGCCCTTTGGAGCCGGCCGTTCCGTCAGCC
This sequence comes from Acidobacteriota bacterium, assembly GCA_046727855.1. GTDB lineage: Bacteria > Acidobacteriota > Vicinamibacteria > Vicinamibacterales > UBA2999 > DASPWV01. Next base: position 23,237 of record JBKPDL010000062.1, on the reverse strand, counting down.
AATCGAGATTGCCATCGGGTCGAGCCATGTAGCCGTCCGCGCTCGTCGCTATATTCACGATGATTTTTCGCTGTGGCACGACACCCCCATGTCAGTCTCCTAGCGCATCGACTCGCGAGCGAAGCCTTTAACGGTCAGAAACTTCTGGGCCGTCGTTCAGGCGAACCACCGAACATCCCGCGCGATTTTGTCCTCACGCACGCCGGCAAATGATGCGTGCCGCAGATTTCCCCCCAGCTGTCCATTCGGTGAAGGCCCCTTCGATCACGACCTTGTGCTTTACCCAACGCAGCGCCTTCATGTCCTCGGCGTGCTGATTCGTAATTATCGCGGTAGGACGGGGCGTCGGAATCGGTAGCTGGTCGCCTGAGAATCATTTCGTAGGACCAACTGTGTCGATTCATGCTGCCGCGATGAGGGCCGGGCGCCCGACGACCAGACCGAGGAATTCAGTGATCCTCGGTGACCGTCGCTCCACGGAGACTTTGGCGGGCAACGTCCGCGTCCCTCGGAGCAGGAACCGCCAGGATCGGCATAGGCGCAAGACACAACGTGCGGTACGCGATCGAACCTGGAGACGGAGCAAACAACCCGCCCTCGCCGCGAAGGCCCATCGCCACGAGACTCGCGTTGCGCTGAATCGCTGCCGCCGCGATGTCGTCGGCTGGATGACCGGTCAGGACCAGAGTCTTAGCCGCAGCAATAGACGCGGCGAGCTTCTCGAGCCGCTGACGCGCTTCCGCGATTCTGGCTTCGTCGGATGCGGCCGCTTGCTTGCGCCATTTGACGATGGTCCGCAGTGGCTTGACGATGTGCAGCAGGAGCAACCCGAGGCCCAGTTCATTGGCGATGTCAGCGACCATGCGAGCAGCATGACGCGACGGTTCGCTGAAGTCGACGGCGGCGAGCACGGGACCAGCGCCGGGGCGCAGGGCGTTCTCCAGCGAGAATGTGCTCTCAGCCAGCGGGACCGCTGCCACCGGAATGAACGTGCGGCGCAGCACGCGTTCAGTGGTTGATCCGATGAATATTTTTCGGTACCCGCTCAAACCATGCGAGCCCATCACGATGAGGTCCACGCCGTTCTCATCAGCTGCCTTCACGATCTCTTCCGCTGGATGGCCTTCGGCAACGAGGGTAGCGACCTCGGGCAGATGAAACTCATCGCCGGCGAGGGCTTCATCCACGAAGTGACGCAACTCTGCTCGCGTTTCTTCTTCAGGGCGCCGCGCATACACGACTGTGTCTGTAGCGACGAGAAGGGGCTCATTGACATGCAGGACGGTCAACTGCGCTTCCAGGCGGCGGACCAGTAATGCGGCGTAGCGCAGCGCCCGCTGTGAGTAATCGGAAAAATCGATCGGGCACATGATCCTGGCGAACTTCACGGCATCACCCTCGATTCATGCGGGCGCCGTTTCCTGCGCCAGCTGGCGCAACCGGCGGGCGATGGCGACCAGGAAAATCCCGAGCAGGATGGCGTACAACGCGAAGGGCCATGTTAGCGCCAAAATGTCCAGACCGACGCCGGGCATGATAAGAGCGCCGAAAATGAGCGACAACGCTCCGGTTGCGGCAAGAACAACTCGGTTCCGTTTCAGGCGTGGCGAAACAACCGTAGAGTTCTCATTCCCACGGTTGCTGTGCGAGCGGTCCGGACAATCGTCAACGAAAGCGAGTTGCGACCGGTTCGAGTGCTTGCTATGTCCCTCCGAGCGTCGCATGATGAAGCTGCGACGGTATGCCTTCGCAGACTTCGCAAACGAGTCCGGACCCGCAGCGCCCCGCTGACGGATCGGCACCGCCGCCCGGGCAGCCAGCGCCACGGCCATGGCGTACTGAGGGCCTCCCCAAGCGGCAACCGACCAGTCCCAGGCGACGCTGGGTAACGCTGGCGATCTGGCTGGTCGGCTACTTGGTGCTGTTTGCGATATTCACACTGCAGGATCGGCTGTCGGGGCCGCAGGCGATCCCGTACACCGACTTCAAAGTACAGGTCAGCAACAAAAACATCGCCGAGCTGTTTGCGCGCGGCAATTCAATCGAAGGCGAGTTGAAGAAACCCGTCGCGGTTCCTGGCCGGCAAGACCAGACCTACCAGCAATTCACCACCGAGCGACCGACGTTTGCCACCGATGATCTCCTCACTGAATTGATGAGCGGCGGGACGGTCGTGCGCGCGACACCGATCGTTCAGCAGCGTGGTTTCCTGGCCAACCTGCTCATGTCGATGGCGCCGTTGCTCCTGCTCGTCGGTTTCTACGCGTTGATGTTCAGGCGGCAGCAGGGCGCGCTCGGCAGTCTCCTGGGAGGTGGTAAGCAGAAACGGGTGGATCCCGAGACCGTTCGGGTCACGTTCGATGACGTTGCCGGTATCGACGAAGTGGAGGCGGAGATCAATGAGATCGTCGACTTCCTGAAAGAGCCGGGGAAATATCGTCGACTGGGTGCTCGAGCGCCGAAGGGTGTGCTGTTAGCGGGCGCACCCGGTACCGGCAAAACGTTATTGGCGCGCGCCACGGCTGGTGAGGCCAACGTTCCGTTCTTCAGCGCGAGCGCTTCGGAGTTCATCGAGATGATTGTCGGCGTCGGCGCAAGCCGCGTGCGCGAATTGTTCGCGGAAGCGCGTAAGGTCGCGCCGGCCATCATCTTCATCGACGAGATCGACACGATCGGACGCTCGCGTGCAGGCCCCCGCGCGGTTGGCGGCCACGACGAGCGCGAACAGACGCTGAATCAGATCCTCACGGAAATGGATGGTTTTTCCGGCCACGAAGGCGTCGTGGTGCTCGCTGCCACCAACAGGCCGGACGTGCTGGATCCCGCCTTGCTTCGGCCGGGCCGGTTCGATCGGCAAATCATGGTGCACCCGCCCGATCACAAGGGCCGAGTGGAGATTCTGAAAGTCCATACACGAAAGATTCCGCTCGCGAAAGATGTCGATCTCGAGGCGGTGGCGGCCTCGACACCAGGCATGACAGGTGCCGACCTCGCGAATCTCGTGAACGAAGCGGCCCTGCTCGCCGCTCGGCGGAAAGCGGACGCCGTTACGCACCGCGACTTGATGGATGCGTTGGAGAAGGTGCAGTTGGGCACGGCGCGCAACGTCGTGATTCCCGAGCAGGAGCGACGGCGCACGGCGTACCACGAGGCAGGGCACGCGCTCCTTGGCATGCTCCAACCAGGGGCGGATCCGGTGCGCAAGGTGTCGATCATTCCTCGCGGTCGCGCTCTCGGCGTCACCTTGTCGACGCCCGAGACCGATCGCTACGGATATGACGAGCGCTATCTGCGGGGGCGAATTATCGGCGCCCTTGGAGGCATGGCCGCGGAGCGGGAAGTCTTCGACGTGGTGAGCAGTGGCGCGGAAAACGATCTCGAGATCGTGACGCACATCGCGCGATCGATGGTCGGCCGCTGGGGGATGTCCGATCGCATTGGCGCCGTGTCGGTGCTGCCGGCCGATGGCGATCCGCGGACGGCTGGAGTGTCGGACGGCCTTCTCGATGCCGTGGATGAAGAGGTGCGCCGGGTCGTCGACGATTGCTACGCGGAAGCGCGCGGACTTTTGCGCGAACACCGGGACAAGCTCGATCGCATCGTCACCGAGCTGCTGCGGCGCGAGAGCCTCGACGAGGCGGAGATCTACACCGCCGCGGGGCTTCCACGACCGGCCACGGTCGCGGCGCCAGTGCCTGTGCCGTCGTGAATTCGGTGAGCGACCTGCAGCTGAGGAGAGCTCATGGGCATTGCGCGCGCATTTGCCGGAGATCCCATCCCGCCAAAATGTCACGTCATCGAGGTGCGGATCGCAGAGTTGCGGCAGGTCTTCAACGCGATCGATCCGTCTCCGTTCCACGAGCGCGATCTCGATCCCCAGGCGGAACAATTCATCGTCGATTGGGCGCGCGATCTCCCGCACGATGAACCTCTCGCTCTGATTGTGCATCTGGAGCGGGCCGCCGGCCGACCGGACGAGGCCGCCATCCTTCGCGATGCCATTCACGAGTTCTTTGCCCGGCGTGCGGCCGAGACCCGACGAAGGTTGCGGGAACTGTTTCGTCGCGGTCGAACCAGCCTTGCCATCGGTCTTGGTGTTGTCGCTGCATCGATGTTCATCGGCGACGCGGTGGTCACCTACTTCCGCGCCAGCCGCTGGGCCGACATCGTGCGGGAAAGCTTGCTCATCGGGGGGTGGGTGGCGATGTGGCGCCCACTGGAAGTGTTTCTCTACGATTGGTGGCCCATCCGGGCGGATGCGCAACTATTCGATCGACTGAGCGCAATGCCGGTCAGAATCGTCTATAAGCCGGACGCGCCGTCCGATGCCTGGCGCACCGACTGGCCGGTTGTCCGCGTGGGGCGCCACCAGCACACCAGAGAGGAAGAACGGATGATCAGGGAAGCGGCTCTCGATGAAACGCTGGAGCATACGTTTCCAGCGAGCGATCCGCTGTCTTCAGACCCGAACCCGGACGATCACGCCGCGCTCGAACGGCAACTCTGGCGAGGCGCAGAGTAGTGAGCGCTGCAGAATTTCGAGCGCGCACACTGCTTGCGCACGCCTGGGGCGACTAGGCGCGCGGAACGCGATGCCTCAGGCGAGCGATTGCCTTGGAGAGCTCCCTGAGCCATAAGACAGAGCTGGCAGTGGCGGTACAGATCAGCCAGTCGCCGGCGGTTAGCGCGATGGTTCCAAACGCTCGCTGAAGGAACGGAACGTAGAGGACGAGCACCTGCAACGCGACCGAGCCGACGACCGCCACCCAAAGCCAGTAATTCGTGAACAGATGCGCGAATGCGCTGCGCTCGTCCGAGCGCGCGTTGAAGACATTGAAAATCTGAAACAACATCAGCGTCGTAAACACCATCGTCTGCGCGTAGCGCAAATTACCGGTGCCGGCCACGAAGCCGCCGGGCAGTGAGGCGTCGAGGACGAACAACGTGCCGACCGCCATGATCACACCCACGAACACGATTCCGCGCCACATACGCGGCGTGAGCACGCCTTCACCAGTCGGTCGCGGCGGTTGATGCATCAGTCCTTGGTCTGCAGGATCGACGCCCAATGCGAGCGCAGGCGGACCGTCGGTGACCAGATTGATCCACAGAATCTGCGTCGCCAGCAGCGGCAAGACCACAGTTCCTGCTGCGCTATGCAGACCGATCCGTTCGGCGAGCAGTACACCAAAGAACATCGTCATTACTTCGCCGATGTTCGACGACAGCAGATATCGCAGGAATTTGCGGATGTTGGCGAAGATGGCGCGACCCTCTTCGACCGCCGCGACAATGGAGGCGAAATTGTCGTCGGCCAGCACCATGTCGGCGGCTTCCTTCGACACATCGGTCCCCGTAATCCCCATCGCGACGCCAATGTCGGCTTTCTTCAGCGCAGGCGCGTCGTTCACGCCGTCTCCGGTCATCGCGACCACCGCGCCGCCACGCCGCAGCGCGTCGATAATGCGTAGTTTGTGTTCGGGGTTCACGCGAGCGTAGACGGTGACCTCGGCCGCAGTTTGCGCTCGCGCTTCGTCCGAAAGTGCATCGAGTTCTGCGCCCGTAATGGCGCGTCCGTTGTCGGCGATGCCGAGCTCCTGTGCGATCACGGCAGCGGTGCGCGGGTGATCGCCAGTGATCATCAGCGGGCGGATGCCGGCGCCCTTCGCTCTCGCGACCGCATCTCTTGCTTCCGCACGTGGGGGATCGATCATGCCGACGAGTCCCGCGAAGGTGAGGTCCTGCTCGAAATCGGCGAGGCCGTCGTTTTCATGCGCACCGATCGCCTCGCGCGTCAGCCAGCGGCCGGCGACGCCAAGAGTGCGCAGTGCTTCACCAGCAAGTGCCTCATTGACGCGCAGGATCTCAGCGCGTCGAGCCGCGGTGAGTGGCCGCTTCTGTTCGCCCACCAATTCGAAGCTGCACCGCGTGAGCAGCACGTCTGGCGCACCCTTGGTGAACACAATGCCGCACGTTTCCTGAGCGGAATCGTGATGGATCGTGCTCATCAGCTTGCGTTCGGAAGAGAACGGTACTTCGCCAACACGCGGCAGCTTTTGGTCGAGCACCTCGGATCGCACCCCCGCCTTTCGCGCAGCCACCAGCAGTGCGCCTTCCGTGGGGTCGCCCTGCACGATCCAACGACCGTCCTGTTGCTGCACCCTGGCGTTGTTGGCGCGATCGGCGGCGGCAAGAGCACGTTCGAGCTCGAGCTTGAGCGGACCATCGATCGGTCCGCCGTCCTCACGCCGGACGTCGCCTGTCGGCGAGTATCCCGACCCCGCGAACCTGACACGCCCGCTTGCCGTGACCACCACGCGAACCGTCATTTCGTTTTTCGTCAGCGTGCCTGTTTTATCGGAGGCGATCACGCTGGCCGAGCCGAGCGTTTCGACAGCGGCGAGGTGGCGCACGATGGCGTTTCGCCGTGCCATGCGCTGGACGCCGATCGAGAGGACGGCGGTTACGACGGCGGGCAGGCCTTCCGGAACGGCCGCAACTGCGAGGGCCACGCCCAGGATGAGCACGTCGAGGATGGCCGCCAGTCCGCGGATGTTCTCGACCAGGATGATCGTCGCAATCATCGCGATGGCGATAACCACGACGACAACACCAAGCATCTTGCCCGTGCGGTCGAGTTCGCGCTGTAACGGCGTGGCTTCGTCATCGGTCTCTTTCAGCAGGCCTGCGATGCGGCCCATTTCCGTACGCATGCCGGTGGCGGTGACCACCGCCACACCGTGCCCGTAGGTAGCCGTTGTGCCACTGAAAACCATGTTCGTTCGATCGCCAAGCGGCACGTCGTCGGCGATGATGTCTGGGTGTTTGGTTACGGGCAGGCTTTCTCCCGTTAGTGTGGCCTCGGCGGTGTTCAACACCACCGATTCAACAAGCCGCCCGTCGGCGGGGATCGTGTCGCCTTCTTCGATGAAGATGATGTCGCCGGGAACTAATTCTGTGGCTGGGATGCTGCGGCGCTCGCCGTCACGGATGACGCTCGCATCGGCGGCGGACATCGCGCGGAGCGCGGCGACGGCGGCCTCTGCGCGCGCCTCCTGAACATAACCCATGGCCGCATTCAGCAGCACCACTGCGAAGATGGCGATGGCCTCGTAGGGCAGCGGCGCGGCGCGTTCGTAGACCCACAGGGCCACCGAGATCGCGGTGGCGACGAGCAACAGAATGACGAGCACATCGTTGAACTGAGCGAGAAACCGGCGCCAGGCAGGGATCGGCTTCTCGGCCGCGAGCTCGTTGCGCCCGTTGCGTTCGAGCCGGGCTCGCGCGTCGCTGTCGCTCAGTCCGCGCTGCGGGTGTGGGCCAAGAGCTCGAATGACATCGTCGATGGATTGACGGTATGGACTCTCGGAATCAGGTTTGCTCGCGACGGTGGTCACGAGAGAGGCCCCTTGCAGCGTTCACCGCGCCGGCGCATGGCGGCGTCAGACAGGACGAACCGATGAAAGGGAAGATACGTCGTGCGCCCTCTTCTTGTGGTATCAGTTGCGGTCGCAGCTCCCGCTGCCACACGGCTGCCGTCGCCCGTGCCCGATGTCGCCGGCAAGGTCACGAGAACAGGTCGTTATTCGCCCGCTGAGGTCACGTTCGCAAACGGCGTTTTGCGGCACGCGCGGCTTGTCTACGCGAAGCCGATCGGCCGCGCGTCCAGCAAACCCGAGTGAGCGTCACTCCGCATGGACGAGCGGGGTATCGACGACGTGCTCGGCCACGAACCACACCTGAAGTTCGTTGGTGCGAATAACATCGCTGACAAGCAAGTCGTTCGTGCCCTGATCGTCGTGTTCGGCGGCGAGTCGCGCCATGGTTCGCGCCTCTTTCAACACGATCTCGTGTGCATGCAGGAGGCGCGAGATCTGCACCGGCACCTCTTCACGTCCCTTGGGAGGCCGCGGAATCATCGTCGTGTCCGCCACGTCGTGCGCCATCGCGATGCTTACGCCGCCGAGCATCTGGATCCGTTCCGCGATCGCGTCAACGAGCTTGCTCTGCTCGTCGTAGTGTTTGTCGAACAGCAGATGCAGCTGATAGAAGGTCGGGCCCGACACCTGCCAGTGGTGTTTCTTGTACATGTCGCGCAACGTCATCGTGTCTGCGAGCAACTGATTCAGATTCTCGACGCTCTCTTTGCAGGCGGATTCGGGGAGAGCAATCGGCATCTTGACGAGATGGCCGAACGGTTGAATCTCGTGGGCTCGCTGATGCACGACGGGACTCGCGTGCTGCAGGATTTCGTCGGCGTCGAGGATCGCTTTACTCATGATGCACTCCTTCGGCGAAAAACGGTGTGTTGCAGATCATACGCCCGGCCAGCGGACGCGCTGGATCGAATCTAACTGCCGAGCATGTTTGTCCCGCTCCGCACATATTCAATATTCCGCGCGGGAGCGGCTCGGGCTTCATTTGGGACGAGCGCGGCCACGTTGTCACCAATCACCATGTCGTGTCAGGCGCATCGGGGGCGCTCGTGACGCTGAGCGACGGCCGCGAAGCATCGGCGACGCTCGTCGGCGTGAGCCCGGCGCACGATCTCGCCGTGCTCAGGATCGAGATCGCGAAAATGCCGTCTGCACTGCCGATCGGCACGAGTCACGACCTGCGCGTGGGTCAGGCGACATTTGCGATCGGCAACCCGTTCGGTCTCGATTGGACGCTCACCACGGGTATCGTCTCGGCGCTCGATCGCTCGCTGCCGTCGGAAGATGGCCGGCCGATCGCGCACCTGATTCAGACCGACGCGGCCATCAACCCCGGGAACTCCGGTGGGCCCCTCCTCGACAGCGCTGGCCGCATGATCGGCGTCAACACGTTGATCTTTAGTCCGTCGGGTGCATCTGCCGGTGTCGGATTTGCCATACCAGTCGATACCGTCAATCGCGTGGTCCCGCAACTCGTCGCGTCCGGGAAATACACTCGCCCGACCCTCGGGATCGAAGTGGACGAACGTTTGAATCAACTGGTCACGCAGCAATTGGGCGTCCCTGGTGTCGTCATCCTGAGAGCGACGTCCGGGTCGCCCGCTGAAGCCGCCGGGCTCCGCGGCGTTCGCTCTGAAGCTGACGGCCGCATCGTGCCCGGAGACGTCATCATCGCCGTCGATGGGACTGCGGTGGACAGTGTCGCGGCTCTGTTAAGTCGCCTCGACGATCACCAGGTCGGCGACACTGTTCGTCTCACGGTGTTGCGAGGTGGGCAGAAAAACGATGTCAGCGTCAGGCTGCAGGCCGGAGGCGAGTAGCAACGTCCTGGAGCCTTGACGGCCCGGAATTTCGACGAATGAGTCAACGTTTCTCCGTCAAGGCGACGCCCCGCCGGAGGCGGGGCAAGACAACATAGAGACTAACGAGGCCTAGTCTCAGACCGACCGACATGTCGGCATCGATCCCAACATGCTCGACGGTCTCAGGCAGGGCCTCGTTAGTCATTCAGTTTCATCGGCCAAGGCGACACTCGCCACCTGGCCGCTGACGCCGGTTGCCTGCGCCTTGCCGAGCACAACGGCGACGTCGTGCGTTCGTCCATCGTCGCGCAGCGGAATCGCACTCGCGTCGACCGGAAGGCCGTCGAGTTGGGCTGATCGCACGCCGCGGCAGCGGTGCTCCGGATTCGCCACGCTGATCTGGTAGAGAGTCTGACCAAATCGCCATTCAATCGCGTAGCCCGGCCACATCGCGGGAATGCACGGATCGATCGTGAACGTCGCACCCTCGCGGCGCAGCCCAAGGATGCTTTCGAGCGCGGCCTGATACATCCAGCCGGCCGAACCGGTATACCAGGTCCATCCTCCGCGGCCGAGGTGCATCGGGTGTGCGTAGACGTCCGCGGCAACGACGTACGGTTCCGTGCGGTAACGCTCGACACCCTCCACGGTACGCGCGTGGTTGATCGGATTCAGCATGTGGAACAACTCCATGGCGTCGTCGCCGAGCCCCAGGCGTGCGACGGCGATGACGGTCCAAATCGCCGCATGCGTGTACTGGCCGCCGTTCTCTCGGATACCTGGCAAATATCCTTTGATGTAGCCAGGGTCGTGCGTGATCCGGTCGAAGGGCGGCGTTAGCAGCAGTACGATTTCCGCGTCCCGCCTCACGAGATGCGCCCGTACGGCGTCGATCGCGCGCTCGGCACGGCGCGGATCGGCGACTTTGGAAAACACCGCCCACGACTGCGAGATTGAATCGATCTTGCACTCCTCGTTCTGCACCGATCCGAGCGGCGTGCCGTCGTCAAAGTACGCGCGCCGATACCATCCTCCGTCCCATGACAACTCGAGCATGCCGGTGAGCCAGCGCGATTCGTTGCGGTAACGCTCGGCGAGGTCGCTTCTGTTGTGAAGGGCACAGATCGAAGCAAACTCGTTGAGAACGACGACGAGAAACCATCCGAGCCAGACGCTTTCGCCACGGCCCTCGTGACCAACACGGTTCATTCCGTCGTTCCAATCGCCCGATCCGATGAGGGGAAGCCCATGCGCGCCGTATACCAGTGCGCGATTGACGGCGCGCACCGCGTGCTCGAACAGCGACGCGCTGGTTTGAGAGACGCGCGGCAGGATGTAGGTCTCCGACTGATGCGGTTCGAGCAGCGGGCCTTCGAGGAAAGGCACGACCTCGTCGAGCACACTCGCATCACCGGTGCGTGACACATACATGGCCACGACGTAGGGCAGCCACAGAAAATCATCGGAACATCGCGTGCGAGTGCCGCGTCCGCTTGGCGGATGCCACCAGTGCTGCACGTCACCTTCGACGAACTGTCGCGACGCCGCACGCAGAAGATGCGCGCGACAGAGTTCCGGCCGCGTGTAGAGCAAGGCCATAACGTCCTGGAGCTGATCGCGAAAGCCGAACGCGCCACCCGGCTGATACGGACCGGTGCGTGCCCAAATGCGGCAACTCAACGTCTGGTAAGCAAGCCAGCGATTGACGATCAGATCGAAGGAGTCGTCCGGCGTCTTCACCAGCAGGGCGCCGAGTGTCCTGTCCCAGTCCGTGGTCGCTTCCTCGAGCGCCGCCTCGCACCGCGCGAGGGTGGAATACCGTGCAGCAAGATCGATCGCAGCCGCCTTGTCACGTCCGTGACCCAACACAAACGCGAACCGGCGGGTTGCGCCCGGTTCGATCTGCAGCGGCACTTGCAGCGCGCCGCAGGGATCGAGTCCGGCGCCGAGTCTGCGTTGCAGTTGATCGCGAAGGAGCGCCGCGGGCATGCTCACTGTGCGGTTGCGGCCGACAAATTCGCCGCGGTCGCAGGTGTACGATCGAGCCGGCTCGGTCGTGTGCCAGAACGCCACTTGCTCGGCAAACTCGCTGTTGTAGGAGTTGCGCGCGAGAAGGGCGCCCGTCGCCGGATCCCGTTCGGAGACGACGAAGCGCCGCTCACCGCCGCGCGGCGGGCCAAGGCACCACTCGACGTAGCCAAACACGCTCAACCGCCGCGTCGTCGTCGAGGTGTTGGTCAGCGTCAGCATGGCCACTTTTACAGAGTCGACAGCGGCGACGAAAACCTCGAGCTGCTGCGTCAGGCCGGAGACGGCATGCTCATAACGTGTGACGCCGGCGGAATGGCGAACGAGCCATCGCCCGGCATCGGGCTGGCGGGGCAGCGGTCCCGGGGTTGCTCCCCACACCTCGCCGGAATCGTCATCCCGCAGGTAGATCGCTTCTCCCGATGGATCGCTGACCGGATCATTCGCAAACGGGGTGAGTCGATTCTCGCGACTGTTTCCTGCCCACGTGAAAGCGGATCCCGAGGCACTGACCATGGTGCCGAACTCGGGATTTGCGAGCACGTTCGACCACGGCAGCGGCGTTTCGCGATCGCCGTCGAGGACCACGATGTATTCGCGGCCGTCCGGCGTGAAACCGCCGGTGCCATTGCTCATCACCTGCGGCGGCATGGGGACGGGCGCCGCCGGCGGCGCAAAGCGGAGTGTTGCCGAGGGCGGAAAATCGCCGGCAGGATAAAGCCACGGGGTGGGTCGATCGAGCTGAGGCGCCATCGCGCCGAGATCGCCGCGTAACACGACGCGCGCGACAGCTGAAAGCAGATGACGATCGGCCTCGGGCATGCCTTCCGCACGCAACAGGAACATCCCGCCCGAAGTGTTGTTCCAGCCGCTCCAACGCGGCTCTTGTATGAGACTGGTCAGGAACTCCTGCGTCTCGTCCACGTATTCCGCGGGGTGCTCGTTGAGAATGACGAGATCCGCGCGCAGTCCCTTGAGTCGCCAGTACTCCTGCGCATGCAACAGCTGTCGCACGAGCGGCAGCGAGGCAGCTTCCGTGATGCGGACGAGCACGATCGGAAGATCGCCCGAAATGCCGTATCCCCAGAGGTTCGACTGTCCAAGCGTGTTGAGCGCAAGATCGCGGGGGCTGATGCATGACGCGTCAACGCCGAAGACACGCGACGCGAGACGATCGAAGAGCATCGCTTGATCGTCGCTGAGACCAAGGTGCTGCAGCGTAATGTGCACGTGCGTAAACGCCATTGAAAACGCGCGCGCCGCAACGCTGCCGTCGCGGTATTTGCGCACGAGCGCAATCGCTTCGTCTCGAGTTGATGCAACACCAGTGACGAAGCTCACGCGCACGAATGCGCCGGGCGCCAGGCGCACGCGATTCCTGAGCGCCGCGACCGGGTCGAGCACGGCGCCAGTGGCGCCCGACAAAGCCCGGTCCTCGAGTGCTACCGGGTTCGCCGGCGAACGGCCTCTCCCCAGAAAGCGGGTGCGATCAGTCTCCCATTCGGCGGCGCCGGCACTACGCCCCTCGACGCCGAGCACATGGAACGCCCAGGCCGAGGCTTCGTCAGCAGCGCGCCGCCGCCGGCTGAACAGAATGCCCGCACTCTGTGGATCGAACTCAGTTTCGATGAACAGCTTTCCGAATGCCGAGTGCGCTAGATCGTCTTCGGGGCGCGCGAGCACGATCTCGGCATAACTGGTGACCTCGATCTCTCGCGTGCGATCGCCACGATTAGTGATCGACAGACGCCGTACTTCGACATCGTCTTCGGCCGACACCGTGACCTGGAGCTGCGTTTCGAAATCGCCGTCGCGGCAGCGGAAAGTGGCTTTGTCGAGGTCGAACGTGGTTTCGAAGTCTTTGGGCTCGCGACAAACCGGCTGATACGTGGGAGACCAGACATGACCTGACCACGGATCGCGCAGATAAATATAGTGCGCGCCCGTGTCCACGGTTCGGTCTTCCCGGCGTCTGGTGACGGCCAGGTCGCGCCATGTGCTGAAGCCGCTGCCGGTGTGGCTGAGCGCGGTGGTGTAGCGCCCGTTGGACAGAAACTGGATGTGCGCACTGGTGGTGTGCGGTGACTTGAAGCGTCTCGATGCGAACACCGGAATCGATGGCGCCGCACTCGCGCCTTCGGCCGGACGCGGCTGCGACAAAATGGCCTCGCGCGGAACGCGTTCCTGCAAAAGAAGCTCGGTGGCTTGTACTCGCGGATCCGAATGAAACCGGCTGACGAATACGTCGCGGCAGATGACATTGGCCAATGCGACGAGCGACATGCCCTGATGATGCGCAAAGAACGCGCGGATGATGACCGGACGCGCACCGCTCGCTTTAGCCGGTGCATCGGCCTCGGCTTCGAGCGGCCGGCAATCGAGCGCTTCGTAATACCCGAAGCGCCCCACCAACCCTTCGCGCGCGAGCCGCTCGAAGTTTGCGGCCGCCATCGCCGGACTGACGAGGCTGGCGAGCGCCGTCGCATAGGGTGCCACCACGAGCTCGTCCGCCAGGCCACGGCGCAGTCCCAGTCCGGGCACGCCGAACGCGCGGTACTGATAATTGCCGGCGCGATCGGTAAACGCGTACGCGGATTCCGAGATACCCCATGGCACACCTCGTTCACGGCCGTACTCGATCTGTCGCCGGAGGCTGGCGCGGCAACTCTGGTCGAGCAGCGTCCCGGGCAAGCTGCGCATGAGCAGCAGCGGCATCAAATACTCGAACATCGTTCCGCCCCACGACATGAGCGTCGCGCGGCCATGGACGCTGGTCACGAGGCGGCCGAGATGAAACCAGTGATGCTGCGGCACGTCGCCTTTGGCAATCGCGACGAAACTGGCTAAACGCGCCTCCGACGCCAGCAGATCGTAATAGGCGTTGTCGAAGCGCCCGGGCCCTTCGACGTCGGCGAGGCGGTAGCCGATGGTGAAAATTCGCCGCCGCCGGTCGTACAGCATGTCGAACCGCATGTCGTCGGCGAGCCGCGACGCGCGACGCGCAAGCGCAGGCAGGACGTCGGCGGTTGTGGTGTGTGGCGCGCGGAGGGCGCGCACGCCGTGCGCCACAGCCTGGCTCCAGAACACGACGTCGCTTGCGCGCGCGGACCTCTTCGTCGGCTTGAAAGTCTGCGTCGTTTCGGCGAGCCGGCTGGCGAGGTCGTCCAGGAGCGTCGATGCCGGCGCGTCGGCGTCGCGCAGCGCTTCGACGGCGATTTGACGCGCGAGACTATTGATCGCCGTGAGCGTCTGGCGCTCATCAGCGGCCTCGGCGCTCGATGCGGATGCCGCAGCGAGAAGGTCGGCGGTGTCTGCCAACCCCTCTCGTAACTGGCCGCGCGATTGAGGATGGTTGATGAGCGCCAGCAGCCCCTGGCTGACCGCGATCAGTGCCCCTGCAAGGTTGCCGCTGTCCACCGTCGAGACGTAACGCGGATACAGCGGCGCAAGCGTGGTGGTGTCGTACCAGTTCAGGAAATGACCGTTGTAGCGTTCGAGGCCTTCGAGCGTCGTAAGCGTGTGATCGAGGCGGACCACGAGTTCGTCGGTCGAGAGATAGCCCAGATCGTGAGCTGCGAGCGTCGAGAGCAGCGCCATGCCGGTGTTGGTCGGCGAGGTTCGGCGCGCCAGCCTCGGTTCGTCGTCGTGCTCCTGGTAATTGTCGGGCGGAAGCCAGCTGTCGGCTTCGGTGACGAACGTTTCGAAGTATCGCCAGGTGTTGCGCGCTGTTCTGCGAAAGAGCTTCCGCTCACCCTCGCCGAGCGGACGGACGCGCGCGCCGACGGGAACGCTGAGCCAGTACGCCACTAGCGGCGCGACGAGCCAAAGTACGAGGAACGGCGCCGCCGCTGGCAAGGCGCGCCGATTCAGAGTGGCCACCGCGACACCTGCCACGGCGGCAATGATCGGGCTCGACGCCATTTCCGAAGCGAATCGTTCCAGCGCCTTCCGACCGGTCAGCCCCGCCGCCCTGGTCGCCACCGTTGCCGCCGTTTCCCACTCGAGCAGGCTCCGCCGCGTCACCACAAGTCGTACGAGCGTCAGGCCGATGGCATGAGCCGTGTCGAACGCATGAAAGGCGAGAAATGTGACGCCGAGGAGCATCTGCGCCAGCGCGATGGTGGTATCGCGCCAGAGGTTGCGGAGAAAGACGGGAATGGACTGCGAGCGCGCAGGACCGATGAGCAGCCGCCCGACCAGCGGCAACAGCTGCGAAGCGAGCACGCTCATCACTGCCGCCGTCCAGAACCAGTGAGGGCCTGGCAGGATCGTCCAGCCGGCGACGGCAAAAGCGAGCAGCGTCGGCGCGACCAGGCTCCTGCGCAAGTTGTCCAGAATCTTCCAGCGGCCGATGAGCGGCAGCGGATTGCGTTTCAATCCGCGCCGCGACGGCACAAGCGGGAACAGCCAGTAGAGAATCTGCCAGTCGCCACGAATCCAACGATGCTGCCGCCGCGCATGCGTGAGCACGCTCGACGGATACTCGTCGACGAACTCCACATCTGAGACGAGCGCCACGCGCGCATGCAGGCCTTCGAAGAGATCATGCGAGAGCAGCGCGTTTTCCGGCACGGAATCCTCGAGCGCCGCGCTGAAGACGTCGACGTCATACAGGCCCTTGCCGGTGAAAATGCCTTCGCTGAAAAGGTCCTGATAGACGTCGGACACCGCCGTGGTATACGGATCGACGCCGGTATGGCCGGCGTACAACCGCGCAAACAGCGAACCTGCGGCGCTCATGAACGTGACGCTGATTCGCGGTTGCAGAATGCCGTAGCCTTCGACCACGCGCCCGCGCCTGGAATCGAATACCGCGCGGTTCAGCGGATGCGTGATGATGCCGATGAGCTGACGCGCGGCATCGCGGGGCAAACGGGTATCGGTGTCGAGCGTGATGCAGTAGCGCACTTCCGGCAGGATCGATAAGTCGCCCACCTGGACGGCGAAGCTCGTGTCAGTGGCGCCGCGCAGCAGCCGGTTGAACTCTTCGATCTTGCCGCGCTTACGCTCCCAACCCATCCAACGTCCTTCCGCTGGATTCCATTGCCGCAGGCGGTGGAACAGAAAAAAACGCTCTGCGCGCCCGTTGCCATACTTTTTGTTGAGCGCCTCGATGCCCGCGCGCGCCGCTTCGAGGATCTCGGCATCGCGCGGCAGCATCTCGGTTGCCGCGTCGCGAAAATCACTGAGAACGGCAAAGTGAATATGCGGATCGACATTGCCGAGCGCCTGGACTTCGAGGTGGGCGAGGAAATCGGCGACCTGCTCGGCACGATCGAGAATGGTCGGCACGATTACCATGGTTCGGGCTTCGGCCGGGACGCGCTCGAGTTCCAGCCGCGGCAATCGCCGCGGCGGGATCCAGTAGCTGATGATCCGCTGCAGGATTTGAATAGTGAGCTCGCTGGCCGGAACAAGCGTGAGCAACGCCACCAGCCATAGCGCGGCACCGCGCCAGCCGTGTGCGTAGGCGTAGATCACCGCTGCGCCGCTCAGAAGACCCGTGCCGAGTGCGATGGTGCCGAGATAGCCAGGTGTCGCGTACTGGAAAAAAAACCGGCGGAAGCGCTCTCTCGGTGTCGGCACCCACGCGACGCTTTCTTCGAACGCCCGCCGGCCGCCACCAAGCAAGTGGTAACCGACATGTGTGTCGCGCGCGCCGGGTGTTTGCCCGGCGATCAGCCGCGCGCGCTCGACGCTCTTCAGCGCCACGCGCAACTGGTCGTCGCCCGTCGGCTCGGCGAGTTCCTCCACCGCGTGGCGATATCGATCGCGGCTGCGAAAATCCATGCGGCTGTACACGCCCGCCGGATCGCGTTGCAGCACCTGCTCGACGAGACTGACGCTCTCGAAGAACTCGCTCCAGTCAAACGAGGAGATGAGGCGCAGGCTCCCGATGAGGCTGGCCATGGTTGCCTGTTCGGCCGCCTGATGCCGGCCTTCTGCGCGAATCGCATCCTCGACGGTCAGTCCGCGCGCCGCCAGCGCGGCCTCGAGTTCGCGCCGCAGAGCGGTGGCCGTCGCGCCGTATTCCCGGGAGCGCTGTAGCAGGCGCGTGACAAAGGCAGGAGGAATCTCCTGCGGGAATCGAGCGGTTGCAACCGAGCCAGTCTCGAGCGCGCTGGCCAGACGATCGGCGGCGCGCTGATCTTCGCGGGTCTCGGCGAGGACATCAGCCCGCACGCGCAGGTGTTCGACGAGCCCAAGCTTGAGAGCACTCGGCCAGGCCCACAGCTCGCCGATGGTCAGCGGCGTGATCGACTGGAAGGCCGTGATGAACCGGTGCAGCCGCTGCGCATCGAGGTTCCCGGCGCTGCAGCGAATCAGCTCGAGCGCGAGCGCGTACACACGCGGAAGGCCCGCGAATTCGTCTGTGGCGATCTGTGGAAGCCGTCGGAAGAACGAAACCGGCAGGTCGTGATGGATGTCACGCGCGGCTGCCGAAATGATGTGGAAATTGTCGAGCAGCCATTCAGCGGCCGGCGAGACGCCTTCTCGCCGCGCGTCGTCGGCGAACGCCGTGTAGACCTCGCGCAGCGCGCGTGCATCTTCGTTGAGGCGGCGCAGGTGTACGCGGCCGCTGCCGCGGTGGCGACGCGAGAGTGACAGCAGAGCAGCCAGACGTCGGGCGTGCTCCTCCAGCAGTTCGATCCCCAGCAGTTCGAGGCCGGCCCCTGCCAGGGAGCGAGGCATGGCGGATCTCTCCCGTCGCACTCGTTTGTCCGCTCCTGTTCTTGTTGTGTCGGGCTCGGACACGACACACAGCTGATCGTATATCGCGTGGCAAGTTCATCCGTTGACCAGTTGCACAATCTGAGCGCGAGAGTATTGCCGAGCTATGCAGATGATCGTCAGCTCGACGTGCGCATTTTCGTCAAGAACGGATAGGCGCGGCGTTCGACCACTTCGCCGACAGCGCGCAACAGCCGCGGAAACGACAGTCGGGATTGGCCGAGACGATTCCACAACAATTGAGCGTTGTCAACGAGCACGACACGCGATTCTGTGCGCTCCTCGCGACGCTTCACATCCCGCTTGTTGCCGGGCGTATCTTTACTGAACGCGATGCGCATGAGAGTGCGCCGGCCGTCATCATCAACAAAGCGATCGCGCGTCAGTTCATTGCCAATGCTGTTGCTGACGCGTCGAAGACGCGCAAAGAGGGCGTCCGTGCACGCAAGCTGACGATTGCTGCGGGCACCGGCAAAGTGCACGGCGAAGTGTTTGTGCTGGCGAACTGGGGACTGGATGACAGCCCGGCCGACGCTTGAGGCGAAGGGTCTTTGCGCTCCCGCAATCCACTTGAATTAACGCGATTGGCGTGTCAGCGTACGGGTTTCAGCTCAAAAAGCCGAGGGCTGATCGCTGAGAGCGCCGATTCGACTAGTAGGAGTGCGGTCGACCATGAGAAACATCGAAAAATGCAGCCTGGTTGCGTGCGCCGTCGCGCTGTGCTTCGCGTCTTCGCTGCGCGCGCAGCAACCGGCGCCCGCGAAGCCCGATCACATGCAGCACCGCTTCGACGATCCGGAGCGGTTCGCCAAATCATTCGACGATCCGGCTCGCGATGCCTGGCAGATGCCGGAGCGTGTCATCACCGCACTCGCGCTGAAACGCAACAGCATCGTTGCTGACATCGGCGCCGGTACTGGCTATTTCAGCGTCCGTCTCGCGAAAGTGGTGCCTGAGGGCCGCGTGCTGGCAGTGGACATCGAGCGTGCGATGCTCGAGTACATAGAAAAGCGCGCCACCGCGGCGCGCTTGACCAACATCATCCCCGTGCAGGCCAGCAGCGAGAGTCCGAACCTGCCGCAGCCGGCGGACGTCGTGCTCATCGTCGACACCTATCACCACCTCCCGAACCGGACAACTTATTTCGCGAATCTACAGAAGTCGCTCACCCCAGGGGGCCGCGTCGCGATCGTCGATTTTCGCAAGGACTCACCCGAAGGCCCGCCCCGCGAGTTCCGCTTGGACGCCGATCAAATCGTCGGCGAGATGACGCAGGCGGGATACGAGGTCGAGGCAACGCACGACTTTTTACCGCGTCAACATTTCATCGTGTTCCGCCCCGGGCGACGGTAAGTTTTACGCGCACAGTGCGACGACGCGGGTAAACGCGCGGGCTCACGGCCGGACTGGCTTTTGCTCTCGCCACCAGCTATGGAAGTTGGTCATCAACTGGCAGAAGCCCGCCGCCGGCTCGGCTTTTCGCTCGAAGATATCTCGCACCGAACTAACGTGCCGCGGACGAGTCTGCTGCGGACGAGCCCACCACGAACCAGCTCGCCGCGTCAGACCTCGCCGCGTGCGACCCCGCCGCGACCAGTTTCTCCGCGTCAATGATCCTTACGTCACCGCTTTGATGACGGCCTGCGGATCGCTCGACGCGATCACGAGCCGGTTGCCGGTGGCAAGATAGCTATAGCGCACGTTGATGTGCGCTTCCGCGATCCGTTGAAACACCCGCGCCGCGGCTCCAGGGTGATCCTCGACGGGAATCACGACGACGTCCTGTTCCTGTACTTCGCGAAAGCCGCCCTGCTGGAGGCACTTTCGCGCCGCCGAAAGTTCCGTCGTGAGCACGTGC
Source organism: Acidobacteriota bacterium (assembly GCA_046727855.1). Classification (GTDB taxonomy): domain Bacteria; phylum Acidobacteriota; class Vicinamibacteria; order Vicinamibacterales; family UBA2999; genus DASPWV01. Next base: position 3,381 of record JBKPDL010000062.1, on the reverse strand, counting down.
ACGACACCGTTCATCTCGCTGTAGCCGTCGATGTTGATACCGGCGGCGCTGATACATCCAATCGCCTTCGCTAACGTCCCGGGACGATCGGCCTCGAGTGTGACGGCGAGGTCGGCGGCTAAGTGCGTTGTCATGGTGCCTCCACGCAGAGAGAACCGAGCGCGCGATGCTACCACGGGGCTGGTAGTATCGCCCGATGACGCAGAGCTCGACCGTGAATCGCCGCTTTGTCCTCGCGGCACGCCCTTCCGGCAAACCGAGGGCGGAGAACTTTCGACTGGAAGAAGCGCCGATTCCGCAACCTGGCGACGGAGAAGTGTTGCTGCGCACGCTATATCTCTCCCTCGATCCCTACATGCGCGGACGAATGAGCGACGAGCCGTCGTACGCGCCGCCGGTGGCGCTTGGCAACGTGATGGTGGGCGGCACGGTGTGCCGCGTGGAGTCGTCGAAGCATCGGGACTATGCCGGCGGCGATCTCGTTGTCGCCTACAGCGGCTGGCAAGACTATGCGATTTCGAATGGAGCAGGACTCATGAAGCTGTCGCCTGGCGTGGCGCGCCCCTCGCAGGCGCTTGGCGTATTGGGCATGCCGGGGTTCACGGCGTATATGGGACTGCTCGACATCGGCAAACCGCAGCCCGGGGAAACCGTGGTTGTCGCTGCAGCAACAGGCGCCGTTGGGTCTGCCGTGGGTCAGATCGCGAAGCTGAAAGGCTGTCGCGTGGTCGGCGTTGCCGGCGGTCCTGAGAAATGCAACTTCGCAGTGGAGGAACTAGGATTCGACGCGTGCGTCGATCACCGCGGTGAAAACCTTCGTGAGAAGTTGAAGAACGCCTGTCCTAAAGGCGTGGACGTCTACTTCGAAAACGTTGGTGGCGCTGTACTCGAAGCGGTGCTGCCGCTGCTCAATGTCCACGCGCGCGTGCCGGTGTGCGGGTTGATTGCCTATTACAACGAAAACAAGGCGCCGCAAGGCGTCGACAATTTACCGCTCCTGATGCACATCCTCCTGGTGCGGCGGATCACCATGCGCGGTTTCATCATCAACCTCGAATACGGGTCGCGATTCGGCGAGTTCTTCCGCGCGATGAGCGGTTGGGTGGCAGAGGGGAAGATCAGAGATCGCGAGGACATCGTCGAAGGATTGGAGAACGCTCCGCGCGCCTTCATCGGGTTGCTCGAGGGAAGGAACTTCGGCAAGCTCATCGTCCGCGTTGCAGAGTAATGCCGTTCGTTCTGCTCGCGGTTGTCCTAGTAATTCCGCTCGTCCTGATCGCGCTGACGCCGTTGCTCCTGATCCAACGCTATCGCATGGGGACAACGCGCCGATTGGCGCGGCGGTGGGTCGCCACGCTCAACGTTGCCGCGATGGCGTTCTCGGTCGGTTTCTTTCTGATCGGCGCCGCGGTGACGAATGCGTGGGTGCCGAATGCGTTCACCTCGGCGCTCGCCGGCATCGCCGGCGGTTGCGCCCTCGGCGTCGTCGGGCTGTACCTGAGTCGCTGGGAGTCGACGCCGGGATCGCTGCACTACACGCCGAATCGATGGCTGGTGCTTGTCATCACGCTCCTCGTCACGATGCGGATCGCGTACGGATTCTGGCGAGGATGGGTCACGGTCCGTTCCGGCGCCGACGCTTCATGGCTCACATCCTTCGGCGTCGCCGAATCCCTTGCCGCCGGTGCCACTGTCCTTGGCTACTATCTGGCGTACAGCATCGGCGTTCGTAGTCGCATCTCGAAATGGGAGAAGCGGACGTTGCGGCGCTTGGCGTGAGCAGCAGCAGGCTCGATGACATTTCCGCGCGCATTCACCGCTCCGTCTCCGTACTCGTCCGCGTCCGTTCGGACAAGTCGATGCTGACCGTCAGTGCTTGTGAGGCAGTGAGCGCTTCGACAGCCATAGGCAGCGGTTCGCCCGACTCGCGAAATGCGCGCCACCACTCGGCAGCCTGCTCGGGCGTCCACGGCGATGCGACAGCGCACTTTTTTAGCTCTTTCTCCATCGCGCGCGCGCCGGCCGGGCGATCGTCGACGTTCTTGCTCAAGCAGCGAAGAATCAACGTTTCGAGATCCGAAGGCAGCGGTCTGCCGAGACGCTCGGACGGCCGTACCGGTTGCGTATGAAGGTGGTGCCCAAACGCTTCGGCAATGGTTGCCGCCTCGAACACCGGCTTTCCCGTGAGAAGGAAGTACCCAACCGCCGCAAGCGCATAGAGATCGCTGCGGGCGTCGCCAAAACCGGGCAACGTCAACGCTTCGGGCGCCATGTATAACGGTGTTCCGGCCAGCACAATCGATTCCGAGACGGTAATGTTCGGCCCGTCGGCCATGATCGGCTTGACCAGCCCGAAATCGACCACCTTTGCCACGTCGGGCTCGCCGCCGCGTTCCGTCAGGATGATGTTGGCTGGCTTGATGTCCCGATGCAGCAGCCCGCGGCTGTGGGCCTCGCCGAGCGCGCCGCAAACCTGCCGAAGGATGCTGATGACGCGTCCAGGCGGAACGGGACCATCGCGATTGACGAGCTGCTCGAGATTGATGCCCTCGAGATACTCCATCGCGTAGTAGAAGATGCCGTCCGGCGTGCGCCCATAATCGTAAATCGCGATCGTGTTCGGGTGACTGAGCTCCGCGGTGAGTTGAACTTCGCGCTCGAAGCGCACCAGGTTGACTTCGCCGGCACGATCGGGCGGAAGCAGTTTGATCGCCGTCGGCCGCCGCAGCATCGCATGCCGGGCGCGATACACCACGCCCATCCCGCCCGCGCCGATCTTCTCTTCGAGCGTGTATTGCCCGAGCCGCCGGACGCGATCGGCTTCGACGCGCAGCCCGTAGATCACGTGCGAGCCGACGGTGGAGATCGCAACAACGACCGCAGACCAGGTTGCGAAGTTGATGAGACCGCTGGGGCCTCCCGTTCGAGCCCAGACAGTGACGATGATCGGTAGCGCAGCAATCGCGCTCGTCCACAACGTGCGCGTGGACGCGCTTGGCACGATGATCGCCCTGGAGGTCATCACGCTGAAGGTCGCGAGCAACCCCGCAAACAGCCCGTCGAGCGCGTTCCCACCAAACGCCTCTTGCATCTGTGAGAACGCGTAACCCATGACCGCGTAGACCGTGCAGCCGCCAATGAGTGCCGAAGCGTCGATCACGCGCAGCGTCCGATGCGAGAGCGTGACCCTGCGCGTGAGCACCCAGACCGCACCGAACAACAGCGAGGCAGCGAGATGCAGGAGCGCACTTGGGTCCAGCAACATCTCCGTCAGCGTCTCGTGCATCTTCGTGAGCGGCCACGCCGCCACGTTCACGAGGTAAAAGCCTGATGACAGGACGAAGACCCAGAGCGCCCACAGACTGATGCGCTCCTGGAGCA
>JBKPDL010000061.1:0-10071 GCA_046727855.1 Acidobacteriota bacterium | reverse complement strand
GATCCAGTGTCCTGGGAGCAGGATGCACGCATGCGCTACGAGTATTCCCGCAGCCGTTGCCGTTAATCGTCAAACATAGCCGATGGCGCGGCGCGCTCTCCGTGCGCATCGCTGACGAACACAGCCTGTCGGTCGCAGGCTGCAACTCAATGAATGACGATCGACGTCCATAGGTCGCAACCCACGTGTTCATGAGAGCCGCACGCTGATTGATTCGATTGTTGTGGCCGGATCGCGCCTTGCTTCCTCATGCGGCACGATCCGTGCGAGCGTCTGGGACGAGTCCATGCAGGTCAGGGATTGCCGAACGTTTGCGGTTGAACCGCTGCTGTTCGATCGGCTCCGGAAGGAGCTCGCAACTCGCGGCTTCACCGCGTCGGACGACGAGGGCACACTCGAGTTTCGCGGTATGCGGGGCTCATATCGCTACGATCGTGCGGGACACACGCTCGAGCTGTGTGTGCTGGAGCGGCCGGCCTTCATGCCATCAGGGGTCATTTGGCAAACATTGGACCGGTTGGCTTCGCATCATCTCGGGCGGCCGCCAGTCGCCATCACCGATCGATCGGGGCTCGCCCTGCAGGCTGAGCAGCCACGCACCTCTCCCGCTGCAGACGAGGCTGAGCAGGCAACGCGCGTCGATGGCCTTGTCACGAGCGAGCGCGAGCGAGACGACGACCCCGTTGCGAACGAGCGCGCGCAAGTCGAAGGTCGAGTCGGCGAACCAGCCCCAAGCGAGCGTCCACAAGCTAAAGGCCGAGTCGCGCTCCCTGTCGCGAGCGAGCGGAAGCGAGCCGAGAGACGCCTGAGCATTCTTCACGCAGTGGTCCAGGGCCGGGCACGGATTCACATCGCGGGGATTCCCCACGATGCGGACGCGGTGCGTGCGATCGAGCAACTCTTCGAGCAACAGCCTGTCATTCGCCGCGCGTCCGCCAACGCCGTGACCGGCAATGTGCTCGTCATCTTCGATCCGGCGACACCGATTCCGGACCTGCTGCACACGCTGGAGGTCGCGCTCGACGGCGTCGACCATTCTTCTGCGCCGCGACGTCGCAATGCCGCCAACCGAACCGAAAGTGCTAACGGACCGCCGCCCTGGCGGCGCGCCGTCGATGATCTGCTCGGGTCGCTTGCAACGACACGCTCGGGTCTCTCGCAGTCCGAGGCACGCAGCCGCCTGACTCGTTTCGGCCCCAATCGCCTCATCCGCGCCGCAACCCGCTCGCCGGCGGCGATTGTTCTTGCGCAATTCCAGGGGCTGCCGGTGATCCTCCTCATCGGATCCGCGGTGCTCTCGGTCGCCACGGGCGGATTGGGCGACGCGCTGGTGATCGCCGGCGTCGTGATCACCAACGCGACCATCGGTGCATGGACCGAGCATCATGCCGAGCGCACAATTGGCGCGCTCACCCGCTTGCCGCAGACGCCGGTTGAAACGCTGCGCGACGGGACCGCGATGCAGGCGCCTCTCGACAGTCTCGTGCCTGGCGATGTGATCCTGTTGCGCCGCGGCGACAGCGTGCCTGCTGACGCGCGGCTCATCGAGGTCGACGACTTCACGGTCGACGAATCGACGCTCACCGGCGAAAGCGTCCCGACAACGAAGTCGACGGCGCCGCTGACCGAGCCTGACGTGCCTCTTGCCGAGCGATCCAACATGGTGTTTCGTGGAACGACGGTCACGAGCGGCACCGGGCAGGCAGTCGTCGTCGCCACCGGCGCGACCACCGAAGTCGGTCGCGTGCAGGCGCTGATCGAAACGGCCTCGCGGCCCCGGACGCCGCTCGAGACCCAGCTCGACACGCTCGGCCGCGACCTCGTCCTCGTCACGGGCGCCGCCACATTCGCTGTGGCGATCACCGGATTTCTGCGCGGCACCCCGCTTGTCGAGATCGTGCGTTCCTCGCTGTCCCTCGCCGTGGCCGCAATCCCCGAAGGTCTTCCCGCGGTGGCGACGACAACGCTTGCGGCTGGCGTGCGGAGGCTGCGCGAGCGTGATGTCATCGTGCGGCGCCTGGATGCGATCGAGACGATCGGCGCGGTGCAGGCGCTGGGCCTGGACAAGACCGGCACGATCACATCGAACCGCATGCGCGTCGAGGCAGTGGTGGTGGACGGCGTCGAGCGGCAACGCGACGCTGATGGCCGCATCCAATCGCGATCTGATCGCGAACGTGAAGCCGCGACTGATCGAGCGAAGGATGCGACGGATCACGGGCAAGCGAAGGAAGGACAAGGGGATCATGGACGCGACGGCGAGAAATCCGATCTTGCGCTCAAGCGCCTGGCAGAGGTCTCGCTGCTCTGCACCGACGCGGAGGCGCGTCGCGAACACGACGCACTCGTTGTCGACGGCTCGTCGACAGAGACAGCGCTGCTCCGGTTCGCCGAGGAGATGGGCGTCGACGTCGTCGCGGAGCGCGCACGTTTCCAACTTCTCGACCAGCTCTCCCGCTCTTCCGAGCGGATGTACATGGCCACCGTGCACTCGTCGGAGGATGGGCAGCGGTTCCTCGCCATGAAGGGGCGTCCGGATCAGGTGCTGGCGTTGTGCCGCTCGGTGCTCGTCGCCGGACGCGTCGAGCCGCTCACGCGTGAGCAGCGAGAGCTGGCGCGTACGACGGAGGAGCGGCTTGCCGGCGCCGGGCTTCGGGTCCTGGGGTTTGCCTACGCCGAAGGCGACCGTGCGCAGCTGGAGGACCTCGAACGCGAGTCGCGCCTCGTCTGGGTAGGCATTGCCGGCCTTGCCGACCCGCCAAGACGCGACGTACGTCACGTGATCGAGCAGCTCAAACGCGCGGGTATCCGGCCGGTGATACTGACGGGTGATCAGAGCGCGACGGCACGCGCCGTGGCACGCCAGATCGGACTCGCGCGCGATCGCGATATCGAGATCCTCGATGCCGCGGCGCTCAAGGGCGTGCCGCCGGAGGTCTTGCGCGCGCTCGCCGGCCGGGTCGACGTGTTTTCACGCGTCAACCCGACGCACAAGCTCGGAGTGGTCAAAGCGCTCCAGCAGGCCGGGCTGACGGTGGCCATGACCGGCGATGGCATCAACGACGGCCCTGCGCTGCGAGCGGCGGACGTCGGCATCGCGATGGCCGGCGAGGGCACCGATGTCGCGCGCGAGGTCGCCGATATCCTGCTGCTCGACGACCGCGTGGCGACGCTGCTCGACCTCGTGGCCGAGGGCCGAACCATCAGCGATGACATTGCCAAGTCGGTCCATTTCATCGTGGCCACGAACCTGAGCGAGGTGTTGCTCACGCTGCTGTCCTCGGCGACCGGGTTCGGCATCCCGCTGAATCCTCGACAGCTCCTCTGGATCAACGTGCTGACCGATGTGTTGCCTGAGCTCGCGCTTGCCGCGGAGCCGCCGGCCGGCGATGTACTCGCGCGCCCGCCGCGGCGGCGTGAGACGCCGATCATCGATTCGGCCGACTATCGCCGGCTCGCGTTCGATTCGCTGATCATGACCGCTGCCTCATTCGCGAGCTTCGTGCGCGGCCAGCGAACGACTCGCGCCGGGGCCGGCACCAATGCGTTTCTTACCTTGAGCGCCGCGCAACTGTTGTACGCCTTTGGCGCGCGCTCCGAAGTCGTGTCGCTGCTCGAGGGCCGGCGACTGCCCGCGAATCCCTATCTGAACGAAGCGGTCGGCGTTGGCTTTGGAATCCAGGCGCTCGGCAGCGCGTTTGCCTCACTGCGGCGGATCTTGGGGAGCAGACCGGTCGCGCTCTCAGACATGGGCGTGAGCTGGGGCCTGGCGGGCCTCGCGTTCGCCGGCACCGAGATGATCAAACTCTGGCGGCACCGGCGGATGCAGGAGGTGCAATCGACGTGAAGCGCAACTTCGTATTCACATCGGAGTCGGTCACCGAAGGTCATCCCGACAAGCTCTGCGATCACGTCAGCGACGCGCTGGTCGGCCGTTATCTTCGCCGCGATCGCCTGTCGCGCGTCGCGGCCGAGTGTGCGGTCTCGACGGGAATTCTCTTCGTGGCCGTGAAGGCGACAACCACTGCGACCGTCGACATCCCCTCGACGGCGCGCGCCATCCTCGACGAGATCGGCTACGGCAAGGAGGGCTTCTCGTCGAAGGAAAGTACCGTCATGACCAGCATCTCGGAAGTCGATCCATCCGACACGCCGAGGGTGGACGAAGAAGCGCTCGCCGACGACGAGTTCGACAACGTGCCGGCGCGGGATCAGGTGACGCTTTTCGGCTTCGCGTGCAATCAGACGCCGGCGCTCCTGCCCATGCCGATCTGGCTGGCCCACCAGTTGGCGCGGCAGCTCGATCGCGCGCGGCACGACGGCGCGTTGCCGTTTCTCCTGCCGGACGGCAAGACACAGGTGGGCATCGAATACCGCGATCGACAGCCGTACCGCGTCCACGGCCTGACGGTGCTGACCGCGATGCGCGAGCCTGACGATCGGGCGATGAAGGCCTTGCCTGACGCGATGTGGGAGGCGGTCGTCGAGCCGGCATTCGCCACCGTTGAATTGGAGCCCGACGCCGACACACGCGTCGATTTCAACCCCGACGGCGCGCTCGTCGGCGGCCCGGCGCGGCACTCGGGTCTGACCGGCCGGAAGACCGCCGTCGACACCTACGGAGAGTACGCGCGCCACAGCGGCGCGGCCTTGAGCGGCAAGGATCCGTCGCGTGTCGATCGTGTCGCCGCCTACGCCGCGCGGCATGCGGCCAAGAACGTGGTGGCCGCCGGCTTGTCGAGTGAATGCGAGATCCAGTTGACCTATGCCGTCGGCCAGGCCCAGCCCGTGAGCGTGCACGTCCAGACGTTCGGGACCGGTGTGATGGACGACGAGGAGATCGAGGCGCGCGTGCTGCGCGCGTTCGATTTTCGTCCCGCGGCGATCGTGAAAGCGTTCACGTTGCGACGGCTTCCATCGCAGCATGCCGATGGTTTCTACGCGCAGCTGGCAACCTACGGCCATGTCGGCCGCATGGACCTCGATCTGCCGTGGGAACGCACTGACGTAGTGGAGAAACTCACACACTGACCTGTGCGACCGCGCCAGGGTACGAGGAGGCAGCATGGCACTACTGGACAACAACGGCCGATGGCTTCTGATCGGTGTCGCGCTCGGCGTCGGGACCGCAACCGTCTGCCGCGAGCTGCTCGGGCCGATGCGTGAACTGGCGCGGCCCGCCGCCAAGGCTGCGCTCAGGTCTGGGATGGCAGCCGTCGCGCGCGGGCGCATCGCTGCGGCGCGCGCCGTCGAGCAGTTCGAGGATCTCGCCGCCGAGATCGACGAGGAGCGGCGCACCGCTCCGGACAAGCGAGGCTAGCCAATGGGTCCACCGGCTTATGTCGTCCATCGGCTCGCGAGCCGCACTCGATTACGGGTGCCCGACTTGAGCCGCGATCACGAGCGCTGCGACTTTGTGGTCGAAGCGTTGTCTCACTGTCCTGAAGTCGTGGCCGTGCGCGCCAACCCGGTGACGGCAGGCATCGTCCTCGAGCACGACGACGATGCGCTGGACCGCATCGCGGCGTATGCGCGCGATCTCAATCTCTTCGATTTCGAGCCGCAGCCGCCCGGTGCGCCGGCGAAAGCGCCGGGCGTCGTCATGGAGCACGCGCTGGCTCGCGTTGACGCGTGGGTGCGCGCCGAAACCGGAGACCGCAGTACGCTCGGATCGGTGGCCGTGATGGCGCTGCTCGCCGGCGCCGTGTGGCAGGCGGCGCGCGGCCAGGTGCTGCCGGCCGCGACCACGCTTGTGTGGTACGCATTGGCGCTGGCGCCCCCGCGGGCGCGGCAGCTTCTCGAATCGGGCGAGAAGGCGTCCGCCCGCGAGTCCGAGGGTCAGCTTGCGGAGGTCGACTCGCGGCCAGGCTAGACAATTCATGACAGTGGCGCGAGCACGCGTTGCTCTCCATCATTACGCGGCCATCGCGGCATCGCTAGGGCGTCCAACCAGCGTCAAGAGTTTCTGCGTCACGCGAATGCCAAGCGGGGATTACAGCCTTCACTGGGATGACGCAGGAACCGGAGTTTTTTCGCACCGACGGCCGGCGCTTTCAGCCGAGTGGTCGCAATGGACTAACGAGCGGGCTTGGGCAGGCTATGACCCGCGCACCAGCTTCAGATTCTTACAAGACCCGCTGCCTTGACTAGTATTACGGTGAGCAAGCGGAGGGAATTATGACAAGCCCGGTGAAAGGAATTCCGGACGGCGCCTCGGTCCTCATCCCGAGACTCTTCTGCCGCGATCCGGTTGCCGAAGTCGAGTTCTGTACAACTACGTTTGACGCCATCGAGCTAAATCGCCGATCTGGCGCAGACGGTAAGACCGCGCATTCGCTCGTCACGATTGGTCCAGCAATGATGATGATCGAGAGCGAGTGGCCGGGGGTCGCCAATCGCGCGCCATCGCCGGATGGAAGCTCGCCAGTGGTGCTCTACGTATACGTCGAAAATGTCGACGAAACCGTGGCACGCGCCGAAGCCGCAGGCGCGAAAACTCTCATGGCGCCGACCAACCAGTTCTGGGGTGACCGCACTGCATGGATCATGGATCCTTCCGGCCATGTCTGGACCGTCGCTACCCGTATCGAAGAGCCCACTGAAGAGGAACGAAGGGCGCGGCTTGCCGAGATTCAGGCTAAATCAGCATCGAGTAGCGGGTAGTTGACCTCTGGGAGGCTTTCCAGGGTGCGTGGCGATTGTGAACCCGCGCGAAGTGGGACGCCCCGCGAGCATGTCCGAAATGTACCAGCAAGCTCGATTCGGACGCGCGTTTGGTCGAGACTCGGACCGGGGTGTGGGACCACGATCACGGGTCTCTTGGAGCAGCGCCCGCAGCGCTCCTCGAATGAGCGGCTGGACGGGCCAGATCAGTCAACCCGTTGTCAACGCCGAGGACTGACGCGCTGAGCAGCAGTGCGTGGCATGCCCCGGAGGCTGTTGCAGGTCACGAGATCTTCATGAGAGGATTCGCGACGCCAGGGCGGCAGGCACGCGATCCTCACTCGAGGGACGGGACCATCATGAACCGAAAATGGTTGCTTTGGGCGCTGGCAGTGACCGTCGCACTGCAGCCGTCTGGTGGGACGCGTCACGACGGGATCGACAGTAGGCCGGCCACGGCTCTCACCGCAAAAACCGGCGGGCTCGCGCCGCCATATGGGAAGCTCGCGCTGAGCTTTGAGGCGAACGTCGGACAAGCAGATCCAGAAGTGAAGTTCCTGTCTCGCGGTCGCGAGCTGACGGTCTGGTTGAGCTCCACCGAAGCCGTACTCTCGCTGCGTACGTCAACGCGGAGCGGGACGCCAGAGAAGGAGGATGCTCACCTTAGCGCTCCGACGAACTCGAGCCCGCAGATCACGCGCACAGTTCTGCGGACGAAGCTCCTACACGCCAATCCCGCTCCCCGAGTCGTAGGCATCGACGAGCAGCCGGGGAGGAGTCACTACTTCATCGGCAACGACCCCACGCGATGGCGCACCAATATCCCGAATTATGCCGGTGTGCGATATCACGATGTGTATCCCGGAGTGGATCTCGCGTACTACGGCAACGCACAGCAACTCGAGTACGACTTCATCGTCCAGCCTGGCGCCGATCCACGTCGCATCGCCATCGCATTCCGCGGGGCCCGACGGATATCAATCGATGACGGCGGGGACCTTGTGCTCCAGACGGCGGCCGGGGAGATTCGCCACCGCAGGCCGCTCGTCTACCAGGAGACCGACGGCGTCCAGCAACGAATCGAAGCCAGCTTCGTCTTGAGAGGACATGACGAAGTCGGCTTTCAGCTAGCCCAATACGATCCCACGCGGCCGCTGGTGATCGATCCGACGCTTGCTTACGCTACGTTTCACGGCGGCAGCGAGCGTGACACCGTGAATGGTATCGCTGTGGACGCGGCAGGGAATGCGTACATCACGGGAGAGACCGCCTCGCTCGACCTTCCGGTCACCGACGGCGCCTTTCAGATCGCGAACAGTGGCAGTACAGATGTGTTCGTCACAAAACTGGATCCGGCAGGCTCAGTGCGTCTCTATTCCACCTATATCGGTGGGAGCGACGTTGATCGAGGGAACAGCATCGGCCTCGACGCCGCGGGCAATGCGTACGTCACCGGCAGAGTCGCATCGATCGACTTTCCTACCACTGTCGGCGCTTTCCGGAGGTTCTTCGGCGGCGATACGTATGACGCCTTCGTATCGAAGCTCAATCCCGACGGCTCTGCCCTCGTCTACTCCACTTATCTGGGCGGTGGTGGCAATGACTCTGGTTTTGGTCTCGCCGTGGATGCCGCTGGTAGCGCGTATGTTACCGGGGGGACCACCTCTGAGGACGATTTCCCTGTGACCGTCGGAGTGTTCCAACCGTTGTACGGTGGCGGTGTGCCTGGCAACGACGCGTTTGTGACGAAGTTGAACGGTGCCGGTAGCACGCTCGAGTATTCCAGTTACCTGGGCGGCAGCTTCAACGATCGCGCCAATGGCATTGCGGTCGATTCTGCAGGAAATGCCTACGTCACCGGATGGACCGACTCGCCGGACTTCCCGATCGCGGCTGCGTTCCAGCCCGCGAACAATGGTGGGCAAGACGCATACGTGACGAAAGTGAATTCTGATGGGAGCAACCTGCTCTACTCCACGTTTCTCGGCGGGGGCGGCAACGATGGTGGTCTCGGTATTGCCGTCGATATGGAGGGCAACTCCTATCTCATTGGGTACACGGAATCGATCAACTTTCCAACGATGAATGCTTTTCAACCGGCCATCGGCGGTGGTCGCGATGCGTTTGTGACGAAGTTCAACTCAGACGGGAGCGCCCTGGTTTTCTCTACGTACCTTGGCGGTGCGAGCGAAGAGAACCTGGTGGGGCCGGCTGTACGCGTTGGTGGCATTGCAGTTGATGCCTCGGGCAGTGCACATGTCACCGGCGCTACGCGTTCATCCAATTTCCCCACGCAGAATCCCGTTCAACTGATGCCTGGCGGTTTGGATGATGCGTTTGTGACCAGATTTGATCCCACCGGAACAGCGTTGAGCCACTCAACCTACCTGGGCGGCAGCCTCTCTGATTTCGGTACCGGCATTGCCGTGCAGTCTTCGGGTCAAGCGTTCGTAACAGGCCAGACCTCCTCTTCGGATTTTCCAACCGTAAATGCGCTCCAACCGACCGCCGGCGGCGGAACTGACGCCTTCGTTGCGTTGATCGTCGATTCGTCCACCGCGGCTGACTTGAGCGTGACGAAGATGGCGGCACCCAACCCAGTGATGCCTGGGTCGGATATTACTTACAGCATTGAAGTCACAAATCTCGGTCCGGATGCCGGAGCCTCGGCCGCGATTCACGACGACTTGTCCGCCGACACGACGTTTCAATCGCTCGTGGCGCCGGCTGATTGGTCGTGCACGACGCCGGAGGTGGGCGCGACGGGACCGGTGACGTGTACGGGCGCGTCACTGGAGCCGGGCGCAACCGCAGCACTCGCACTCTTCGTCCGCGTGAACGAGACGGTCGCCGGCGGCACGGTCATCAGCAACACGGCGGCAGCTACGTCTTCGACACCCGATCCGACGCCCGACAATAACTCGGCGACGACGACGGTGACCGTCGCCGGCTTGGGGGGAGAAGCGGCGGACATCGCTGTGGCGTTGACCGCATGGCCCGATCCGGTTTCCCCCGGCGCGGATGTGATCTACCCCATTGAGATTGCCAATCTTGGGCCCAGCGTCGCAGTCGCTCCGACCGTAACGGACGAGGTGCCCGCCGACACGACGTATCAATTCCTCGTGGCGCCGGGTGACTGGTCGTGCACAACGCCGGAGGTGGGCGCAACGGGACCGGTGACGTGCACGGGCGCGTCACTGGAGCCGGGCGCAACGGCAGCACTTGTACTCTTCGTTCGCGTGAACGAAACGGTCGCCGGCGGCACGGTCATCGGCAACACGGCGGCAGCTACGTCTTCGACACCCGATCCGACGCCCGACAATAACTCGGCGACGACGACGGTGACCGTCGCCGGCTTGGGGGGAGAAGCGGCGGACATCGCTGTGGCGTTGACCGCATGGCCCGATC
>JBKPDL010000060.1:0-36210 GCA_046727855.1 Acidobacteriota bacterium | reverse complement strand
AATCAACGCCAGTGCCGCGCCGAGAACAAAACCTTTCATCGCTCTATGTCCTTTCAAGACGCAATGGGAAACTTCAATTCTAACCGTTTCATTGCGTTGAGAATAGGGAGATGGAGAGATGAGAACGGGGAGATCAGAGAGGCCGGGGGGAAACCCAGTTTTTCTCTCCGGATCTCCCTCATCTCCCTGATCTCCCAGATCTCCCTGATCTCCCTGTTCTCCCTGATCTCCCAGTTTTTCTCTCCCCGATCTCCCCGATCTCCCTGTGATCGCTCCCTACGGATGCTCCACGCGAATCGTGTAGTCGACTTGATTCACGACGTTGCCCACGTCGAAGATCCGCACGCACAGCGGATTGCTGGCGTTGACGTTGCCGATGATCACGGTGCTCTGAATTGCGCGATCCTGCGCCAGCCGCACATCGCACAACAGCCCATTCCAGATCCCAACGCCGAACCCCACCACCAGGGGCAAATCGTCGGTGCCTTTCGCGTCGGGACCGACCGCGGTCAACGTGGCGGTGAGGCTGCCGGTCGAAGACGCGGTGAAGCTATGGGTCGCTGCTGAATTCTTCCCGAGGGTGCCGGAAAAGGTATCCGTCACGATGACGGGATCCGAGCGGTCTGGTGCCGTCGGCACACTTTCATCACACGCCGCCGCGGTGAGAACCAAGAACGACGAATTCAGCACGAAGAACAGAGACCGCAAAACCTTTCTCAAAGTTGCTGCTTTCATCGCGACGAATCTCCGTCCCCCCATTGCAAAATTCCGCCTTCTGTGTTCTTCGTTCTTCGTTTTTCGTTCTTTAGAACGTCGACCCAACGGCAAAGCGGAACGTGAACTTTTTCGACGGCAACAGGTTGTTGTCGAGCACACCGGTGCGCGATGGGTTCATCGCGAAAATCAACCGGAACGGCACGTTGAGGACCGGCATGAAGAAGCGGATTTCGGCGCCTGTTGACGTCTTGAACGCGTTGGCGCGGCCAACGACCACCCTTTCCGGTCCGGGCGCGTTGGGCTCGGTGAGCGTCACCGTCGCAAACGGGTCGGTGAGGACCGGTGGCGGTGGAAACACCAGCTGGGTGATGTCCTCGTACCACGCAAACGACTCGCCGAAATCGCGAACCTGACCCGCATCGGCAAACAGGATGAGACGCACCGGCTGCGCGATCGTGATCATGTACTCGGCGTTGAACAACAGACTCTTGTTGCCACCAATGACGATGTTGTTGGTCGGGTCGCGCGGGCCGATGGTGCGGATGTCGAAGCCGCGAACGCTATATTCGCCGCCGAGGAACAGCCGCTCGAACAGCGGCAGGACGACGGTGTTTCCGTACGGACGCACGTACTCGGTCAAGCCACGGAAGGCGATCGACGTGCGGCCAGTGTGCCGGAAAATCATGATGCCTTCGACGCGCGGCTTGATGAAATTGGTGTTGCCGCCAATACCCGCGAAATCGCTGGAGATCGATAGCCGCCGGCCGGTCGTGGGAAAGATCGGATTGTCAATCGTGTTGAACACGTAGCTCGGCGTGATCTTGCTCACGCGCCGCTTGCCGCCCTGGCCCACGAGCAGCGAGTCCTGCAGGAACGGGTTGTTCTGGATGATGCGCGGATCCTGGTAGAGCGGGTTGAGATCGGTGACCCTGACGCCTTCATACGAATAAGTCAGGAACATGCGCGAGAAGCCCGATATCGGGAAGCCGAACATGATGTTGCCGCCGGCCGCTTTTTGCGTGAACTGCCCGATGTACTGAATCGAGCGCTTGTAGACGTCGACACCGCCGGTAATGTTGCGATCGAAGAGGAACGGCTCGGTGAAGGCGACCTGATAATTTTCCGCGCGCGACCCGGCCTGCAGCGACACCGTGAGCGACTCGCCGCGGCCCATGAAGTTGGACGTCTGGAACGAGAGCTGCCCGAAGAAGCCTTCGAACTGCGACACACCGGCGCCGAACGTCAACTGATTGCGGTTCTGCTCCTGCAGCTTGAGCGTGACGTCCACCTCGTTTTTCGATCCCGGCGTTTTCTGCACATCGACGGCGTCCGGCGACTGCTCGAGATTCTGGAAGTAGCCGAGCTGATTGATGCGGCGGATGCTGTACTTGAGCGCCTCGGTGTTGAACGGCATGCCTTCGATCACGCGCATCTCGCGCCGGATGACGTTGTCGCGCGTGGTCGTGTTACCGGTGAAGGTGAGACGGTTGACGAAGTACTGCTCACCTTCCGCGAGCTTGAGCGTGACGTCAACGCTCGATTGCGCCGGTCCCGCAACAGGACCTTCCGCGGCATCGATGAACTTGTATTCGGGATACCCGGTGAACTCCATGTAGCCGCCGGCGCCGTACAGTTCGCGCGATTTCTCGAAGAACTTGCGCACGTCCTTCTCGGAATAAAAGTCGCCCTTTTTCAGTTTGAGCAGGGGCCGTAGCGCCTCGCTACTGACGACCTTGTTGCCCTCGAAGCCTACTTCGCCGACGCGGTAACGTTCACCTTCGGTCACCGGGACGCGCAATTCCACCCAGCGCGTTTCCTTATCCTTGGAGTCTTCCAGGGTCTTGATTTCGGGTTGGCCAATGCGCGCCTGGATGTAGCCTTCCTCGCGGTAAAACGTTTCCACCTTGTCGGCGTCTTCCTCGAACTTCGCTTCCTGGAATTTGCCGCGGCCGGTGATCCAGGAGAACATCCACTGCGTCTTGGTGTTCTTCATCTTGCGTTTCAGCGTGCCGTCGCTGAACGCCTTGTTGCCGACGAAGTCGATCGATCGGACTTTGACCTTCGGCCCTTCGTTGACGTCGAACACGACCTTGACCAGCTTCGGGCCGCCGGGCAGCGCTTCGACGTGCGACTTGACCTCGGCAAACTGGTAGCCCTTCTCCGCCATCAGGTTGCGAAGAATGCCTTCGACGCGGCGAATCGCGCTTTGATCGAGGAACGAGTCGAGACGAAGCGACACGTTCGCTTCCTTCATCTTCTCGTCCACTTTGGTGCGCTCGATCTTGGTCGAACCGGTGTAGTCGACGATCTTCACGCGCGGCCGCTCTTCCATGTGGATGATCACGTGCTTGCCGATCACGCCGTTGGCGTAGGGCTGATCCTTGACTTCGATCCACAGGTTGTCGAGGAAGTTGGTCGCCCACAGCCGCTTGAAGTCTTCGCGCAGGCTGCGTTCGGTTTCCTCGTTGTAGGGCAGCCACACGCCGGCTGACGAGCGGCTCACCAGCTTCACGCTCTGGATGTAATAGAGATAGGTCTGCGCCTCGATGATCGATTCGTTGATCGGCTCGAACTGCAGTTCGAGCGTCGTGAACACCGGTCCCGACCCGGCCGGCGGCAGGCTGGGTTGCGCGCCGGCGGGCGCGGCCTGCGCGGGGGCCTGGTGATTGGCGGCGGCCGTTGCGGGGAGGGGCAACGTGAGCGCCGCGAGAACTGCGAGAGGCAGCAATGTCAATGTCATGGGACGTACAGGGGCCACCCCTGGTGGCCCTAAACCTATCGATTCTAACAGCGGTTAGACGTTGGTAGAGAGGCGGCGGCCTGCCGCCACCGGCTCGCCCGCCGGCCGATACGCAAGCGACCCGTTTTCGAGGTACACCTCGATGTCGCCGCCCTGCAGGTGGCCCCGAATCAGCTCCTCGGCGAGCGGGTCTTCGATATAGCGCTGAATCGCCCGGCGCAGGGGACGAGCGCCGTACGACCGGTCCTTGCACGTGACATCGATAATCCAGTCGGCCACTTCCTGGGTCAGCACGATGCGCATGCGCCGGTCGATCAGATTGCCGTTCAGGTTGTCCATCAACAGGCTGAGAATCGTGCGCAAGTCCTCGTCCGACAAGGCATCGAACACGATCAACTCATCCACGCGATTGATGAACTCGGGATTGAAGGTGCGCTTGACCTCGCCGAGCACCATGTCGTGGACGCTCTTCTGCAGCTCGCCGGCGTCGGCCGACTGGAAGCCCATCGACGCTTTCTTTTGAATGAAGCGCGCCCCGATGTTCGACGTCATGATCACGATCGCGTTCTTGAAGTTGACGCGATTGCCGAGACCGTCGGTCAGATGGCCGTCCTCGAACACCTGCAACAAGATGTTGAAGATGTCGGGATGCGCCTTCTCGACCTCATCGAGGAGCACGACCGAATACGGATTGCGCTTGACCTTTTCGGTGAGCTGACCGCCCTCTTCGTGTCCCACGTATCCCGGCGGCGAGCCAATCAGCTTCGATACCGAGTGCTTCTCCATGTACTCGGACATGTCGAAGCGGATGAGCGCATGCTCGCTGCCGAAGAGGAACTGCGCGAGCGCGCGCGCCAGCTCGGTTTTGCCAACGCCGGTCGGGCCGAGGAACATGAAGCTGCCAACCGGGCGATTCGGATTCTTCAAGCCTGCGCGTGAGCGGCGAATCGCGCGCGACACGGCGGAGATCGCTTTCTCCTGGCTGATGACGCGCTTGTGCAGCTCCTGCTCCATGCGCAGCAGCTTGTCGCCTTCGTCCTGATTGATCGACGACAGCGGCACGCCGGTCCACTTCGAGACCACCTCGTCGATCTCCGCCTTCGAGACCACGACGCGGCGCGCGCTGGAGCGGACGTCGAACTTTTCGCGCACGAACTGCAGGTTCTCGCGCGCGACCTGCTCCTGCTCCTTGTAGAACTGCGCTTTGTCGAAATCTTTTTGTGAGACCGCGCTCTCCATCTGCTCGACGGCGACGCGGATGCTCTTGTTGATCTCACCGAACTCTTCGCTGTAGCCCGCTTCACGCAGCTTCGCGCGCGCGCCGGCTTCGTCCACGAGATCGATCGCTTTATCGGGCAGGAAGCGATCGGTGATGTAGCGGCTCGATTGATACACCGCCGCTTCGATGGCTTCGTGCGTGTACTCGACGTGATGGAACGTCTCGTAGCGATCCTTGATCCCGATGAGGACCTCGATGGTCTCGCGCTCCGACGGCGGATCGACCTTGATCGCCTGGAAGCGGCGCTCGAGCGAGCGGTCCTTCTCGATGTACTTGCGATACTCCGCCGGCGTGGTCGCGCCAATGCAACGGATCTCGCCGCGCGAAAGCGCCGGCTTGAGGATGTTCGCGGCGTCGAGCGAGCCTTCCGCCGAACCCGCGCCCACCAGCGTGTGCAGCTCGTCGATGAACACGATGATGTTGGGATTGTCCGTGAGCTCCTTCATGATCGCTTTGAGGCGCTCTTCGAACTGCCCGCGGTATTTCGTCCCGGCGACGATCAACGAGATGTCGAGCGCGAGGATGCGCTTGTCGGCGAGAAAATGCGGCACGTCGCCGTAGACGATCTTCTGCGCGAGCCCCTCGACGATCGCGGTCTTGCCAACGCCTGGTTCGCCGATCAGCACGGCGTTGTTCTTCGTCCGGCGGCACAACACCTGCTGCACGCGCTCGAGCTCGTAATCGCGGCCGACGAGCGGATCGAGCTGGTTCTTCATCGCCGCTTCGGTCAGGTCGCGCGAGAACTCCACCAGCAGCGGCGTTTCCTTGACGCGCGTCAGGGTGGTCTTTTCGTTGAGCAGCTGAACGATGTCTTCGCGCACCTGGTGCAGCCGCATCCCTTTTTCCATCAGGATGGTCGCGGCGACCGAGCGCTCTTCGCGTAGGATGCCGAGAAGGAGATGTTCGGTGCCGATGTAATTGTGCAGGAGCCGATCGGCTTCTTCGGCCGCGAACTGCAGCACGCGCTTGGTTTCCGCGCTGAAGGGAATCTCCACCGACGTGGAAACTTTCTCGCGGAAGACGGTGCGGCCTTCGATTTCTTTGCGGATGTTTTCGAGCGAGAGATGCGAGCGCGCGAAAATGCGGCTGGTCAGACCCTTGCCTTCCCGGATCAACCCAAGCAGCAGGTGCTCGGTCTCGATCGAGATGCTTCCCAGCTGGCTTGCTTCGTAGCGGGCGAAGAAGAGCACTCGCCTCGCTCTTTCTGTGTACCGCTCGAACATCCAGCCGCCTTCTATGTCATGAAGGAAAGTTGTGAACGGGCACCCGACCCGCTCTTTTCAGCATTATACGGCAACGCTGCCGTGCTTCCAATCGATTCGAGCCCATAAGTCATAGGAACAAGAGCACTTCGGAGTTTTGGATCAAGAAACACCTGCATGCGCCGCGCCATCTCGGCCAGCTCGCTGAGCGAAAAATCGCCGTGGCCGCGTCCCGGCAGCGTGACCAGTTCGTTTCCCACGCCGACACGATCCAGCGCGCGATGCAGCGCAACCGCGTGCTGATATGGGACGAGCGTGTCGGCGGTGCCATGCACGGAAAAGACCGCCGGATCACCTGCATCGATCCACGTCAGGGGTGACAAGTGCTCGGCCACCGCCAACCGGTTGGCGCCCTGCCCCAGCCAATCAACCGCAAACGGCCAGCCCGCCGGCGCGGTTTTCAACTGACGCTGCAACAGATCGGCCACGTCCGTGACTCCATAAAAATTCAGAATCCCCCTAACTGGGACGGGCGCGGTCGAGCAGTTCCTGTCGAACTCGCTGGAGCCATTCACCAGGCCCGCCATCAAGGCGAGGTGGCCACCCGACGAGGTGCCGGCGGTCACGATTCGCCTCGGATCCAAGCGATACTCCGCCGCATGCGTGCCGACCCAGGCCAGCGCGCAGCGCCCATCTTCCACAGCCGCAGGTGCAAGCGCGACATCCGCCAGCCGGTAACTGACGGTGACCACGGCGTAGCCCCACCCCAGAAACGGCGTCGCCCACACGTCAACGTCGCGTTGACTGCCGTAGGCCCAGCCGCCGCCATGGAAGAACAGAATGATCGGAAAGGGACCATCGCCGTCAGGGCGATAAACGTCGGCGCGGCCGATCCAGCCGCCGACCTGACGATACGGGAGGTCCCGCGCGACGAGATACGGCCTGACGAACAGCGTGGCGCCGCGCGCGACGCCGTCCGGCACCGAAAACGGGAGCTTGCGCCACGCCAGCAATGCGAGCGCCGCTACGCTGGTCGCGACCACCAACAAGAGCACGAAGTGACGCCGAGTCAGGCGCGCCATGTTTCCATTGTCAGGCGGATGCGACGGGGAGCAGAATACGCACCTTCCACTAGAGCGAGGCGCGCATGAAGATTCTGGCATGTGTGGTCGCGGTGATGGCAGCCGCGGTTCCGGCGGCGGCCCAACCGCAAACCGATCGCGAAACGAATCCGCTCGCTGGCAACGCGAAGGCCATCGAGCACGGGCGCAATGTGTATCGCGGCCGGTGTGCCGTCTGTCACGGCATGGATGCGAAAGGCTATCGCGGCACCGACCTCACGACCGGCGAATGGCAGCATGGCGGCACCGACGCGCAGTTGTTTCGCACGATCGCGCGTGGCGTGCCGGGAACGGAGATGCCGGCCCACGTGAGTCTGTCGGAAGACGAGGTCTGGATGGTGCTCGCATATCTGCGGACGCTCGCGGTCCCCGCGTCGGCCGCGAGCGAACGCGGCGACGCTACCCGCGGCGAGCAGTTGTTCTGGGCAAGCGACAAGGGGAATTGCGGACAGTGTCACATGGTCAACGGCCGCGGTGGCCGGCTCGGACCCCATCTGTCGCGCATCGGCGCGGCGCGCTCCCCTGCCGCGCTCGAGCGCGAGATCAGAAAGCCTGCCGAAGTGATTCCCGTCGGTTTCGAAGCAGTCACCGTAGTCACGCGCGATGGACGCAAGCTGCGCGGGACTCGCAAAAGCGAAGATGCGTTTTCCATCCAGCTGATGACCGGTACCGAGGACATTCTCTCGTTCCTCAAGCGTGACATCACTGAGGTGATTGCCCACGACGAGTCGCTCATGCCGGCGTACGGGGCGGACCGGCTTCCGGACGCCGACCTTGCCGATGTCGTCCGCTATCTGCGATCGCTCAAGGGCACCGTGACGGTGGCGCAGGACTCAGCGATGGGACAGCACGTGACGAGCGACCACCTTGCCGCCACACTTGGCGCCGATCCGACGCGGTGGCTGCACTACTCAGGTGATTACAGCGGGCAGCGTCATAGTCCGTTGACGCAACTCACCGCCGCCAACGTCGGGCAGCTGTCGGTGCAGTGGGCATTCCAGACCGGCGTGCTCGGCAAGTTCGAAACCACGCCGCTCGTGATCGACGGCGTCATGTACGTCACGGGACCGGAAAACACGGCGTGGGCGCTCGACGCACGCACGGGGCGGCAGATCTGGCGCTATCAGCGGCAGCTGCCTGAGGGTCTCGACATCTGCTGCGGGCGCGTCAATCGCGGCTTTGCAGCGCTCGGCAATCGCCTGTATATGACCACGCTCGACGCGCACGTGGTCGCCCTGGACATGAAAACCGGTTCCGTGGTGTGGGACTCGGTGATCGACGATTACAAGAAGGGCTACTCCGGCACGGCCGCCCCTCTCATCGTGAAGGACAAAGTCGTGGTGGGCATAGCCGGTGCGGAATACGGCATTCGCGGATTCATCGACGCGTTCGATGCAGCGACCGGCAAAAAGGTCTGGCGGTTCTGGACCGTGCCCGGCCCTGGCGAAAAAGGTAGCGAGACGTGGACTGGGACCTCGTGGGAGCGCGGCGGCGGATCGACTTGGGTGACAGGCACCTACGATCCCACGCTCGACCTCATCTACTGGGGCACCGGCAATCCTGGTCCCGATCTCTACGGCAAGGATCGCATCGGCGACAACCTCTATACCGACGCCGTCGTCGCGCTCGATCCGGCCACGGGTGCGTTGAAGTGGTACTACCAGTTCACACCGCACGACGTCCATGACTGGGATGCCACGCAGGTGCCCGTGCTCGCCGACATCACGGTCAACGGCGCGCCGCGAAAAACGCTGATGCTGGCCAATCGCAACGGTTTTTTCTACACGCTCGATCGCACCAACGGGTCGATCATCACGTCGCGCTCGTTCATCCGCACGACGTGGGCAGAGAAGATCGGCGACAACGGCAGACCGGTGGTGTTGCCAAACACCGATCCGAACGAAAAAGGCAACGATGTGTGTCCCGACATCACCGGCGGGACGAACTGGATGTCGCCGGCGTTCAATCCCAAGACGGGGCTGTTCTACGTGACGACGCGCGAAGTGTGCGCGACCTACTATGGCTGGGAGCAGGAGTTCGTCGCCGGCGAGTACTACTTCGGCGGCGCCGCGCAGCGCCTCCGCGATCGCGGCTACGGGGCGATGCGCGCGATCGATCCCAAAGTGGCGGGCGTGAAGTGGGAGTTCAAGTATTTCACGCCGTCGATGGCGGGGGTGCTGACGACAGCGTCCGATCTCGTGTTTGGCGGCGACATGGACGGCAACGTGATGGCGTTTGACGCGACGTCGGGGAAGAATCTGTGGCACTTCCAGACAGGCGCACCGGTCTATGCCGCGCCGATCACATACATGCTCGATGGTCGCCAGTACGTCGTCATGCCTTCGGGGACGACGCTGTATGCGTTTGCGTTGGCGCGTCAGTGAATCTGGCGATGTGGAGATCTGGAGATTTGGAGTAGATCTCGAGATTTTGGGATGTGTCGATTTTTCAATTTTGAGATCGCCAGATTTGCTCCAAATCTCCATGTCTCGAGATCTCCCACTTCACTGGCGCGAAAGCGTGTGCGCCGTCCCCACTGGCGGCGGCCCGACGATGGCTTGATTGACGAGCGCTGGCAGCTTCTCTTGCAGATCGAGGCCGCCGCTTGGCAGCAACTGCGCGAGGAATACCGTGATCAGCTGCTCCTTGGGATCGACCCAGTAGCGCGAGAAGTATGCGCTCCCCCAGCTGAACTCGCCTTCCGATCCATAGCGACCTGAGCGTCCGAGGTCTTCGACGGTTTCAAATCCCAGCCCGAAGCCGCGTCCTGGCGCCACGTAGAGATTGCCGATGTGGTTGACGGTGAATCCGACCGCCGTGTAGAGCTCTTCGAGATCGCCACCGCCATACGACGCGCCTGAAGTGTGGGTCATCAGGTCGCGAATCGTGATTTGCCGCCGCGCAACGACCGGGTTGATCGCCGCGCCGATGCCATCCGAGCTGCGCACGGTCGTGGTCTGGAAAGTGCGCGATGCGCTACGGATGAGTAGCGCACCGCGACCGTATATTAGGTCAACCGACGGGCGCATAATGGCGCGCAGGGGGACCCGCAATGGCCGACGCGAAGACCGAGCACAAATGCGCGCATCCGAGCTGTAGCTGCAACGTGCCGGCAGGCACGAAGTATTGCAGCGATTACTGCAAAAAAGCGCCTGAGATCGAGCTCCATTGCAACTGCATGCACCCGAACTGTAGTCACCGCTGAGCGACAACGGGGCGAAAAGGGTCAGACCCCTTTTCGATCGCCAGCCCGCAAAAAGGGGTCTGACCCCTTTCGCATTACATGCGAACGGCAACCCGCCCTACGACACGAATCCAACGCACTTCGCCGCTCGAGGTGCGGATGAATTCGATCGACTGTCCACGATCCGGCCCGTCCATCACCACGGCGCGGTCAGGACCGTAGAAAGCGATGGGCATTTCGGGTTGCGGATCGCCAGAGTTGGGATGGACCTGCACGATCGTGCGTCCGCGGTCCGCACGCACCACCACCGAATTCATCGGCCTCAGGTAACGGCCAACGTAAGGCGAGGAATCGGGCTGCTTCGCAAGCGGCTCGACCAGCGGTAATGTTTCGACGAGACCGCGGTGCGCAATCGCCTGATTTACCGCGAACGTTGCTCCGTGATAGCTCTTGAGCGCCGCACGTTCGACGTCCTGAATCAACCGCCATCCGTTGCTCGAGTTGGTCAGAATTCCGATGGCGAAGTCCCGCTCAGGCGCCAGTTCAAGCAGGAGAATATGCCCGGAGAGCGTTCCGCCATGCGCCGCGACGCGAAGCGAGCCGACGTTGCGCAGATGCCAGGCGATCCCGATGTCGTCGTCCGTGCTCTGTTTGCGCAACTGCGGCGTTCGCATCAGGTCGAGCGCCATGCGGCCCAAGATCTGTTCGCCTTTGCCGCTCGTGCCGTCTCCCAAATGGAAACGGGCAAAGGTCATGAGATCAGCGATGCACATGCCGACGCCGCCGGCGGTTACGCTGGTGGACGGTGCAAACGGACGCTGCAGCGTCGGCATGCCGTCGCGGCTAGCGTGGCCCGCGGCGAAGCGATTGACGATGAAGTCACCCGCGGTGGTACCGGCATGAGCCAGTCCGAGCGGTGTGAAGACCAGTTCGCGCATCGCGCGATTGATGGACTGCCCCGTCACCGCTTCGATGATGCGTCCGGCGACGCTGAACCCTGCATTGTTGTAGCTCCACGCCGCGCCAGGCGGCGCCACTTGCATCAACTCGCTGATGGTCGAAACGAAATTGCGCAGAGTCTCTTCACCGCGCTCAGGCCCTGAGACCTGTCCTTCCCATCCACTCGTGTGCGTCAGCAGATGCCATACCGTGACCTCGGAGGTGGCGGTTTCGTCCTTCACGCGGAAGTCGGGCAGATACTTTCGTACCGGTGCGCGCAGGTCGACCTTGCCCTGCTCCACCAGGCGCATCATCGCGGTCGCGGCGAACGTCTTCGAAATCGAGGCGATCGGAAAAACCGTGTGTTCGCTGACGGGCAACGGATCATCGATATTGGTGACGCCCAACGCGCGGAGCGTCACCTTGCCGTGATCCACGATGCCGAGCGCGACGCCTGGCACGCCAAACTCGCGCATCTTCTCCTGCGTGAGCGCGGCCAGGGCCTCGAAGCGCGCATCGGCTGGCGTCTGCGCGCACAGCAGATCGACCGCAAGCACACTGATAGCAACGAGTGCGGTGATCGCTCTTTTCGCCATGACCGGTAGGCTCGCGCCGTCGAAAGTAGTCTTCGCGGCCCGCGTCCACGGCATCACTAACCGAAGCTGCTGACAGCCTGCGCCTCCGTGTCGTGCGCGTCGAACACTGTCACCAGCTTCGTGATCGTGAGCAAATCCTTCATCCGGCTCGTGGTGTTCGCCAGCTTGACGGTGGCGCCATTTTTGGCTGCAGTCGAGTGGCAGGCCACCATCTCACCAAGTCCCGAGCTGTCCATGTAACTCAGGTTCGCCAGGTTCAGGACGATGTTCTTGTGGCCTTCCGAGATGAGACTGCTCACGCGGTCTTTCAGTTGACCGCCGCCGTCGGTGGTCGTCAGCTTGCCCGAAATATCCAGAATCGTCACATTCCCGACTTCACGTCGCGAAAGCTCCATTGGCGCAAGTCTCCAGCAGCCCCGGGATCCGGGAGCATGAAGGGCGGATTGTAATAGTCAAGCGCGCGGCAAGGCAATGCCGGGCGCGTTCAGCGGCTGGCGACGACGCGCAAGTCGGTGCGGGCGGCCTTGAAGGCGGGGTCGCGGCCCGGCGAGGGCGCGGTGGGTTCGGCGGCAGCGACGGTCCCGCCCACGGCTTCCGCCAGGTGGGGCGCGATCAGTTGCGGAGTGCCAACTCAGCACGTGCCTAGCCGCACGACGCGTTTGTTTCGTTCACAACTTACAAGTTCTAAAGGAGTTAACGACCGACGTCGCGAGACGGAACACGATCTGTGCTATTCGCGCACGAGTTTACCGACCGATCGTTTTGTGCGGTTACCGGCCGTTCGAGTGTAACTGGCCGCCCTCGAGACGCAACACGCGATCGCATCGGTGAGCGAGGCGAGGATTGTGGGTGGCGATGATGGCGGTGAGGCCAAACTCCGTATGCATGTCGCGCAGCAGTTGATGCAGCGCATCGGCCGTTGTTTCGTCGAGATCTCCGGTCGGCTCGTCGGCGAGGAGGAGCGCCGGTTGCATGACCAGCGCACGCGCAACCGCAACCCGTTGCTGTTCGCCGCCCGACAGGGTGCCGGGACGATGATTGAGGCGCTCGCCGAGACCCACGCGCTCGAGGAGCAATCGCGCGCGCGGGCGGGCGGTGTCAACCGGCACGCGCGCGATGCGCAACGGCATTTCCGCGTTTTCGATCGCGTTGAATTCGGGCAGCAGGTGGTGAAACTGAAAAACGAACCCGACGTGTCGGTTGCGGAACACGACGAGCTCCGCGTCGTTCACGCGCGCCACATCGACATCGCCCACGCGGACCTCACCGTTGTCGGGTCGATCGAGTCCGCCGAGCACGTGCAGCAGCGTGCTTTTGCCGACGCCCGACGCGCCCATGACGGCGACCATTTCACCCTTCTCCACTGACAAATCGAGATCGCGCAGCACGTGCAGGCGGCGTCCCGACAGCGGGTACGACTTGTTGAGCGCGCGAACCTCGACAAACGCCATTGGCTACTCGTAACGGAGGGCCTGCGCGGGATCGAGCTTCGCTGCCTGTCGTGACGGATAGAGCGTGGCCACAAAACAGACCGCAAGCGCGCCGAGGATCACAAAGGTGAGATCCGTTGGCAACACCCGAAACGGCAGGTAGGTGATCTGATACACGTCACTGGGCATGCTGATGACGCGGTAGCGATCGAGCAGTGCCGAGACGACCACGCCCCCAACCGCCCCGACTAGCGTGCCGATGACGCCGATGACGATGCCCTGGACAAGAAAGATCAGCATCACGCTCCTGGCCGACGCGCCCATCGTTTTCAGGATCGCGATGTCGCGCGTCTTTTCCATCACCAGCAACACCAGTGAGGCGATGATGTTGAGCGCCGCGACAGCGACGATGAGACCGATGCCGATGCCCATGGCGATCTTCTCGAGCCACAACGCGGAGTACAGCGAGCGGTTCAGATCC
This sequence comes from Acidobacteriota bacterium, assembly GCA_046727855.1. Taxonomy (GTDB): domain Bacteria; phylum Acidobacteriota; class Vicinamibacteria; order Vicinamibacterales; family UBA2999; genus DASPWV01. The sequence goes on along the minus strand of JBKPDL010000060.1, from coordinate 22,521 downwards.
GCCCAATCCGAGGTCAGATAGTCACTGCCGAGGCGCTCGGGGATCGCATCCGCGATTGCGGGCGCGGCGTACAGATCGTTGACCCGGAGCTCCAGGTGATCGACCGCGTCGTGGCCGGTCAGGCGGGCGGCCATGTCGAGCGAGACGTACGCGTAGGCGGAATCGAACTCGAGCAACCCGAATCGGAAAATGCCGGCCACCTGAAAACGCCGGGTTCGTGGCATCATCCCAAATGGCGTGAGCGGCCCCTGCGGCGTGACCAGCGTCACGAACTCGCCGAGCGACGCGCCGAGCGCGGTGGCAAGATCGCGGCCGATCAGGATCCCGGGCGTGTCGTCTTCCGACGTGGAGGCGAGTCCCGACAGCGATCCTTCGGTCATCGCGCGCCCAAGGTCGGTGACCTCGGTCTCGAGTGCGGGATCGATGCCTTTCAACGTGGCGAATCCCTCGCCGGTCCCACTCGTGATCAGCGCCTTCCCCAGAATCGCCGGCGCGGCGCCGACAACTCCGGGAACCGTTTTCAGCCGTTCGATTTCAGCGTGGTAGTCGGTGATGCCCGAACGCTTCCAGACGAAGATGTGCGCCGTGGAGCCGAGAATGCGATCGCGCAGCTCCTGCTGCAGACCGGTCATAAACGCGAGCGCAATCACCAGCGCCATCACGCCCACCGTGACGCCGAGCGTTGACACGAGCGTGATCACGGAGATGAAGACCTGTCGCCGCTTGGCAAGGAGATAACGCAGCGCGATCTGCACCTCGAATGGCATTAGCGTTCCGAACTAAGAACGAGGAAGTGTGGACATGGCTTATTCGGCTGGGTTTCGTTCGTCGTTCGTCGTTCTTCGTTCTCCATTCGTCGTTCGTCGTTCTTCGTTCTCCATTCGTCGTTCTTCGTTCTCATCCCGGGGCCGCATCAACGGGAAGAGGATGACGTCGCGAATGGATGGCGAGTTGGTGAGCAGCATCACCAGGCGATCGATGCCGATGCCTTCTCCGCCGGTGGGCGGCAGGCCGTAGTCGAGCGCGCGGAGGTAATCCTCGTCCATGGCATGCGCCTCCTGATCGCCGCGCGCGCGGTCAGCGAGTTGCGCCTCGAAGCGGCGCCGTTGCTCGAGCGGATCGTTCAGCTCGCTGAAGGCGTTGGCGATCTCCATGCCGGCGATATACAGCTCGAAGCGCTCCACCGTGTCAGGATCGTCCGCACGCTGCTTTGAAAGAGGCGAGATCTCGGTTGGATAGTCATAGACGAACGTCGGCTGGATCAGGTCGTCTTCAACCAGCTTTTCGAAGATCTCGGCGGCGATTTTTCCCGGCCCAAGGCCGGCCTCCAGTTCGATTCCCAGGCGTTCGGCCAGGCCCGTGACGACGTCGAGGGATCGGATGCTTTGTTCGTCCACGCTGACACCAAGACGCTTCGCCGCCGTGTCCGCGACAAGCTTACGAAACGGAATACGGGCGAAAGGCGGAGTAAAGGAGATCGTGTGATCGCCAAAGGTCGCTTCGTGCTTCCCCAAAGCCGCGTGCACGACGGAGGTGAGCATCTCCTCAGTCAGCGCCATGAGGTCGTGATAATCGGCGTACGCCCAGTAGAACTCGAGCATCGTGAACTCAGGGTTCCACCGATAGCCGATTCCCTCATTTCTGAAATTACGGTTGATCTCGAACACCCGTTCGATGCCACCGACCACCAGGCGCTTGAGGTAGAGCTCTGGCGCGATGCGCAGGTAGAGCTTCATGTCGAGCGCGTTGTGATGGGTGACAAACGGTCGGGCAAGCGCGCCACCGGCGAGCGGCTGCATCATCGGCGTCTCGACTTCGAGAAAGCCGCGCGCGGTGAGAAACTCGCGAATCGCAGTCACGGTTCGACTGCGAACCTCGAAAACCCGTCGAACATCCGGGTTGACGATGAGATCGAGGTAGCGTTGGCGGTAGCGGAGCTCGACGTCCTGCAGCCCATGCCACTTTTCTGGCAGCGGAATGAAACACTTGGCGAGAAACTCGAGGCGCGAGGCCCAGATCGACAACTCGTTGGTCTTGGTACGAAAGAGATGTCCCGCCACGCCGAGGTAATCGCCGTAGTCGAGCAATCGCGAGAGAGCGAAATCACGTTCCGGCAGCGTGTCCTGGCGCACATACACCTGAATGCGGCTGCGCCCGTCTGACAGCACGAAGAAGCTGGCTCTGCCGAAGCTGCGGATGCTGACGATCCGTCCGGCGGTGATCGTCGCGATGCCCGCAGTCTCGAGCTCGTCTTTGGTCTTCGACCCATGCCTGGACACGAGATCGCTGACCGACTCCGTGGTTTCGAACTTGTGCGGGTACGGACTGATCCCGAGCTTGGTGATCGCCTCGAGGTTGGCGCGCCGTTGCTGGATCTGCGATTCTTCGTTGGACATGGTCACGGGAAAGTTTCCAGTTCCCGGTTCCCAGTTCAACTGACGAACCCGATAGCTGAACTTTGAACTGGAAACTGACTATCGGAAACTAGTCGGCGATCTTTCCCTCCTCTTTCAGCTTCCGGAACACTCCATCAAGCACGCCGTTCACGAACCTGGCGGCCTCGTCGGCGCTGTAGCGGCGCGCGAGCTCGATCGCTTCGTCGATGACCACGCGCGGCGGCGTTTCCGGATGGCTCATGATCTCGTGGACCGCCAGCCGCAGCACGGTGCGATCGAGAATCGTCATCCGCTCCACGCGCCAGTTGCGTGCCGCGTCGGCGATGCGGTCGTCCAGTACGCCGCGGTTGTCCCACGTGCCGCGCGCCAGCGTGGTCGCATACTGCTGCGCCTCATCGTCCAGCGATCGAACGTCAGGCGCGCCGACCACTCCATGCAGGCGGGCGGCATCGGCGACGCTGAGCTGACCGATCTCGACCTGGTAAAGGATCTGCAGCGCGGCTTCCCGCGCGCGGCTGCGGCTCGCCCATCTCGATTCGGCTGCGTCCGCCGCCATGCCTATCGCCTGCTGTCGTCAAACGCCTTTAGCGTCCGAACGAGATCGATCGCGGCGAGCGCGGCCTCGCGCCCCTTGTTCGCGTCGCCTGACGCGGCACGCTCGAGCGCTTCGTCCAGGGTGTTGGTCGTGAGCACCCCAAAAGTCATCGGGATACCAGTGGCCGCGGAGGCGGCGGTAATGCCGTGTGCACACGCCGACGCGATGAAGTCGAAATGCGGCGTCGCGCCGCGGATCAGACAGCCGAGGCAGACGACCGCATCTACCCGTGAGCTTTCGGCAATACGCTGCGCGGTGATCGGAATCTCAAATGCGCCGGGCACGCGCAGAATCGAGACATCGCTGGCGGCAACGCCCGCCTCGCGCAGCGCGTCTTCGGCCCCGGCGAGCAGCCGATCTGTGACGAGATCGTTGAATCGCGAAACGACGATGGCGACGCGCACCTACCGGCCCTTCCACTCGGGCTTCCGCTTTTCGAGAAACGCGCGCGTGCCTTCCTTCATGTCGCTGGTTGTCGCCACCAGGCCGAAGAGCGAGCGTTCGAGAACCTGCGCGTCGAGCTGCGGCATCTCGAACCCGTGATTGACGGCTTCGATGATGTAGCGCGCGGCGACGGGAGCCTTCGCGGCCAGGAGTTCGGCGAGCTTCTTCGCTTCGCTCAACAGGTCGGCAGCCGCGACCACCCGGTTGACCAGACCGATTTCGTAGGCGCGTGAAGCGGGAATCATGTCGCCGGTCAGCAGAATTTCCAGCGCGATGCCCTTACCAACCAGGCGTGGAAGCCGCTGACTGCCGGCATAGCCCGGAATGATTCCAAGATTGATTTCCGGTTGTCCGAGACGGGCGGTGTCGGCGGCGATGCGGATGGTACAGGCCATGGCCAGCTCGCACCCGCCGCCAAGCGCAAACCCATTGATCGCGGCGATCACCGGCTTGCCCAGATGCTCGATGTAATCAAATACCGCTTGCCCGCGTCGCGCGTGCTCCGTACCTTCGACCGGCGACAGTACCGCGAGCTCGTTGATATCCGCGCCGGCGACAAACGCTTTGTCCCCAGCGCCGGTGAGAACGACCGCGCGCACCGCCGGGTCGGCTTTGAGTTCTTCCATCGCACGCTGCAGATCGCGAATCGTGGGACCGTTGAGTGCGTTGCGCACGGACGGACGATTGATTGTGACGATTGCGACCGCACCTTCTCGTTCGACGAGAAGATTTTCAAAGCTCATAAACCCCTGATTATAACCCACGCTTTCAGGCCAATTCCCGCGATCAGTGCGCCGATCGCGTCGGCGCCGAAGTCGCGCAGTTCGGCGTGACGCGTGGGCACGAACATCTGATGCCACTCGTCGCTCGCGCCGTACACGACGGTGATGAGCCACGCGAGCGCGAGCGCGCCGAGCGTCACGCGCGACCATTCGGCCCGGGCGACGGCGCGCACCACCAGGAGCATCAATGCCGAGTACGCGATCGCGTGAAGGTTGATGTCGGACACGCCGGTGGGCACCGGCGGATCGGGCAGTGAGGACGCGTAGAAAATGGCCGCCATGCAAAGGGCCACTGGCGCCCACAGCGACGCGAACTGACGGCTCAAAGCGGAAGCGGATACATCAGCCACCCGATGACGAGAGCGGCGGCGACGAATCCACTGAAGAGGCGCAAGCCAAAGAGCAGTTGATCACGCGGCTCATCGCGCATGAGCGTGGCAAACACCACAGAGATAAACATGGCGAACAAGAGCAATAGCCCCAGGTGCGAGGTCATTACTTGCGGCCCAACGCAATATCGTACGCGTCAAGCACCACGAGCATGTTCAGGAGACCCGACACGATCATGAACGTGTTGCCGTATTCGTACGACGCCGCGGTGACCACGCCTTCTCCGAGCCCGAGAAATTTGGCGATCACATACGGCAGGCCATTTCCCCATGCTGCAAACGCGGCGGCGGCGACGAGAGGTTGCGACAGCTCGAAGGGAAACAGGCGACCGTCGAGCATCAAGCCGACGGCAAACATCAGCGGCAAGGTGACGAGAAAAACGAGGCCCTTTTCCCAGCGCCGCTGCAACAAGTGACCTGCGCCGGGGACGATCCACGCAGCAAGACAGATAAGAATTCGGATTCGTTAGTTTATCTCAACTCGCGCGTGAACACGGCCGCGAGGATTGCACCGACCGCGAGTCCGAGTGGCAGCGCAAGCATCGCGCGCGTCACATTCCCGGGATCCCACCAACCGAGCGTCGTCGTTGTGACCGTTAGTACTGTCGGCAAGGCGGCGATTACCAGCGCTCGACGAGCGGCCACAGGAGCAAGCGGGCTCCGCGTGCGCGCGAGCCAGGCGATGACCCCGATCAGTCCGCCTGCATACAGACCAGTACAGCGCGCGCAGACCGGTAGTTGCGCACCCGCGATGTGAAAGGAACGTTCAGGGATTTGATGACAGACGAAGGAACCGGCCGCGTACAGGAAGGCAGTGAGGTACGCCACCGCCCCATTCTAAACAACCTGGCAGTTGGGATGAACGTGGCGCACACGCGCATAGCGAGCCCATCCCACCCTGACCATTCGGCCGCGACGTTTCGGCGGGCCGGTCGTCCTGAGCCTGTCGCAGAATGAGAAGTCGTCGAGACTAGTGTCGTTCATCGCCGCCAGCGGCGGACTCGCGGTCGGCAATGTAGCCGGCGCGAGGCCGCCATGTGAGGCCAGGCGCTGTGATTTTCAAAGCGATGCGGTGGAAGCGGCCGTCGCGGGCGGCATTCGATGATTGACGCTGCTTATCGAGCTCGCGCAGCGCGGTGTAGATCGACGCAGAATGGAAGACCGGTTGTTGTGCGCGCACCGTTGTGTGCGCTGCCGCGACGAACGCAACCGCCGCGACGTATCTGACCCACGATCGCATGGTGCCTACCGCTTCTTCCCGCTCAATGCCAGCAGGACTGCGAAGCGATGCAGCAAAGTGGGTGCCTACGAGCAACGTGCTGAGGTGCTTTGGTGCGTTGGGGCGGACGATACTGCGGGGCGGTGCGAGGGGTGCCGCAGGTGCGCAAGACGCACTGCGGGGGCCGGAAGCGAAGCAATCCGCGGTGCACGGGACCCACCTCGCGAGCACCGCGCCCGTCAACCCGCCGTACCTTTTTTTTTGGACTTGCCAAACACCCTCATTCGAACACCATTAGTTATTTGAACACTGTTCAGCCCAACACTGTTCAACCCTAACAGGTTTTTGCTTTTCGCCGGGCCACGTGTGCGCGCTATGGGAATTAAAGAACGTCAGGATCGAGAGCGACAAGCCGTTCGGCAGGCCATTCTGGAGGCGGCACGCGACCTCTTCGTTTCCGAGGGATATCGCAACGTCTCCATTCGCAAAATCGCTGAACGCATCGAATACAGCCCTGCGGCGATTTACAGCTACTTCCCCAGCAAGGACGACATCTTCTTCGCCCTCGCCGAGGAGGGCTTCCGCCGTCTCGACTTGAAGCAGCGCGATCTGCTGCCCACCGACGACCCGCTCGAGGATGTCCGCCGTGGATGGTGGGCCTATTACGAGTTCTCCAAGGAACACCGCGAGTTTTTTCAGCTGATGTTCGTCGATCGCTCGGTGCCGCAAATCACCGAGCAGTGGTCCGGCATGGCCGTCGTGCACGACATGCTCGCGATTGCTGCCAGACGGATTCAACGCTGCATCGACGCCGGCATCTTCGCTCCCGGCACCGACGCCATGGTCGCCATGCATCTGATCTGGGGTGCGCTGACAGGCCCCTCAGTGCTTGGCAGTGGATGCCGCCTCGCGCCCGGAGAAGATCCTGACGCGCTCGCACGCGACGTTCTCGAACTCGTCATCGCAGGTCTCAAAACAGGAACTGTCACGACCTTCGTTCCCTGCTCTCCTCATGCACCAGCAGCTCTTCATTCGGCCGTCGATGGAGTCGGCATTCATGACGCGTAACGCCCTCGTTCTCTTCTCTGTTTTGTTCGGCACGTTTCTCTCCACCGCGTGCAGCGGCGATTCGCTACAAGCTGCCGCAGGAAATCGAGGATCCGACGATTCAGCGCTTCGACGTCGCGGCCCTTCCGATCATGGTGTATGCGGTTGGATCATCGCAGCCCTCGGATGTGACCCGGCGACAGGTTGAGGATGATCTCAAGCCGCCGCTCGAGCAAATTGACGGCGTTGCGGCGGTCGAAGTCAACGGCGGCGAAGTGCGCGAAATCCAGATCAATCTGGACCCGCGGCGGCTCGAGGCGCTGAATCTTCCACTCAGCCAGGTCGCGGCAAAGCTCGCCGCGGAAAACCTCGACGTGCCCGGCGGTCAGGTCAAACGCGAAGGGCGCCATCTCGATTCGCACCAAAGGCGAGTTTGATACGGTCTCGTAAATCGAGGACGTCATCCTGCGGTCCGACGCCGGCTCTTCGACGCTCGATGCATCGAAGCTGCGGAGTTGAACGACGCGCAAGTGCGGTTGTTACAGACGGAGTGGCTCCTGATGCAGGCAAAGTATGGTCGGATCGTCGCTGCTGCGCGTGCCAAGGTCGCTGCCGGCGCGGACTGACGCGGTCAGTCAAGTTCAATATTGACACCGCGTAGCGCGGACCTTTAGGTCCGCGATCGCATACGTGCCTAGCTGCGAACCTACAGCGACACCGTCAGCGGCCCGAAGTGCTTCTCGTACCGGGCCGCGAACTCCCGCTTCGTATATGCGTGGCTGGTCCCGCCGAGATGCTCCAGGGCGTAGGTCGCCGCGACACTCCCCAACCGCGCGCAGACTTCGAACGGCGCGTCGATCGCCAGCCCCTTCATGAACCCGCCGCGAAACGCGTCACCCACACCGGTTGGATCCTCGATGCGGTCCGGCCTCACCGCCTTCACGTCCGAGCGCCGCTTCTTCGTCAACACCGAGCAGCCCTCTTCGCCCCGTGTCACCACCAGCAGCTCTGCTTCGTCAAGGATCTGCGTTTCATCCATGCCGGTCTTCTGGCGCAGCAGTTCGAACTCGTAATCGTTGACGATCACCATGTACGCGCCTTTGACGCCGTCGGCGAGCTGCGGACCATCCATCCGCGCGCACTGTTGGCCGGGATCCCAGATGTAGCGAATCCCGAGGGTGCTGCACTCCTCCGCGTACTGCACCATCGCGCCCGGATCGTTGGGCGCGATGATCACGAGCGTGTCGCTGCGCGCGCCGTCCACGGTGCGAAACGACAATTCACCGGCGTTGGCCATGGCGCCGGTGTAGAAAGAGGCGATTTGGTTGTTTGCCTCGTCCGTGCTGCAGAAAAACGACGCGCAAAACTTACCGTCGATGATTTTCACCAGCGAGGTGTCGATGCCGGCCGCGTCGAGCCAGACGCGGTAATCGCCGAAGTCCTGCCCCGCCGTCCCCATGAGCAACGGCTTCTCACCCAGCAGCGCAAGCGTGTAGGCGATGTTGGGCGCGCATCCGCCGCGCCGCTTGTCCATGCTGTCGACGAGAAAACTCAGACTGACACGATGCATGTGCTCCGGCAGGAAGTGGTCGGTGAACCTGCCGGGAAACGACATCAAGTAATCGAATGCGATAGAGCCGGTGACGATGAGTTTCATTGCACGTACTTTCCGATGATCGGCGCGAGCTCCTTTTTGAGCGAGGCGGAGATGGCTTTCGGGTTCGTGATGATGGCCGTCGCCAGCGCACTGCCGCACCCGCAATCGCGCGGTCCGGCGTAGGCCTCAACCGCCGCGGCAATGACGCGCTGCGCCATCCGCGCATTCTGCGCGAGGTTTTGCACGATCAATTCGACGGTCACGCTGTCGTGGTCCGGATGCCAGCAGTCGAAGTCCGTCACCAGCGCCATGGTCGTGTAACAGATCTCGGCCTCACGCGCGAGTTTCGCTTCCTGCAGATTGGTCATACCAATGACATGAGCGCCCCACGATCGGTAGAGCTTCGATTCCGCGAGCGTCGAAAACTGCGGGCCTTCCATGCAGACATACGTGCCTTCCCGATGCACCGTGGCGCCGACCTGCTCGGCGCAGCGCGCGGTCAGAAGCCGGATCCGATCGCAAACCGGATGTGCAAAGGCGACGTGCGCCACAATCCCGTTGCCGAAGAATGTAGCGTGGCGGTTGAACGTGCGATCGATGAACTGGTCGGGGAACACGAGGTCGAGCGGTTTGTAGTCTTCGCGCAGGCTGCCAACAGCGCTCGCCGAGATGATGGCCTCCACTCCGAGCACCTTGAAGCCGTAGATGTTGGCGCGGAAGTTCAGCTCCGACGGCATCAAGCGATGTCCGACGTCATGCCGCGGCAAAAAGGCGACGCGTTTACCGCGCAGCGTGCCGAGCACGTACGCGCCGGATGGATCGCCAAACGGAGTCTCGATCGTTCGTTGCTCACGATCAGTCAGCTCCGCCATTTCGTACAAACCACTCCCCCCGATAATCCCGACCTGCGCTGACATCTAGATCATCCTTTCGACCGTGCGTTTGCCGTCGCGCTCGCGGAAGATGCCAGCGGCGAGCGACGGGTCGTGCTCGAAGAAGATCAGGTACTCGCGATCGATCGCCTCGCGTGCGAACGCGCGTTTGAACCCGAGCGTGTCCATTGGATAGAGGTCGTAGCTCATGATCCACGGATCCGGCGCATGCGCTGAGGTGGGAAACATGTCGGCGGTAAACACCGCCGTGCGACCACCGGACTCGATCATGACCACCTGGTGATGCCTGGTATGTCCTCCCGATCGTCGAAGGCGAACGCCCGGCATCACCTCCGCGTCATCGTCGACGAGGTCGAGCACGCCGGCATCGGCAAGCGGCACGAAGTTTTCCTCCAGGTAACTGGCGCGATTTCTCTCATGCGGATGCGTCGCATCGTCCCACTCGCCGCGGTGGACAACATAGCGCGCGCGAGGGAAACGCGGCACGAGGCGGCCGGCGGCGGCGCGCGAGGTGAACCCGCCAACGTGATCGAAGTGAAGGTGGCTGGCCAGCGCGATATCGATGTCCTCGGGCGCGAGGCCGGCCTCGCGCAACGAGTGATCAAGATGGTATTCGCGCGCCAGGCCGTAGAGGTCGGCGCTCTTCGCCTCCATCTTGTCGCCGCACCCGGCATCGATAATCAGGGTCTTTTCGCCCCGAACCACGAGCGGCCGCAAGCCGAGCGTGATGCGATTGCGATCGTCGGGCGGCAAGCGTTTTTCCCACAGCGTGCGCGGGACGACACCAAACATTGCGCCGCCGTCGAGACGGAAGAAGCCGTCCGACAGAGTAATCAGCTCGAGATCGCCCAGAGGAAAGCGAGTGGGTGTTTTAAAGCGCGGCGCGGCGACAGACGGAGGGAATTGGGCGCCACCATTCTGCTTGAGCTCCACCAGCACACCGTGTGCCGAGGACGGATGAATAAACGCAACCAACGCGCCCTCGGCGCCGGCGCGTGGCTGTTCATCGACAAGCCGCACGCCTTTGGCTTTGAGCTGCGCCAACGCAGCGTGTATGTCCTCAACTCGCAGCGTGATGTGATGAATGCCGGGCCCGCGCTTCTCGATGTACTTCGCGATAGCGGAATCCGGCGCCGTGGCTTCGAGCAGCTCCAGCGCAGGCTCGCCAACCGGGATGAAGTGCGCGCGCACGCGCTGCGACACGACCTCCTCGGCAGTTTCGACGTGCAGCCCCAGCGCGTCGCGATAGAACGCCAACGCTTCTTTCAGATTCTTGACCGCGATACCGACGTGATCGAGCCGCGCCTTCAACGGTGTGCCTTTGTCCGGAGCAATGTGCGCCCGAGGATTTCGGCCGCGGCGGAATAGGGATCGAGGGTGCGACTCGCGATGCGCGACAAGATCGCGTCGAATTCGCCGGGCGCAAGCACCTCTCCCTCGAGGTGTTGAAGAAACCGCTGCGTGAGCAGCTCGCGCAGCCTGAACTCGCTGCGCGCGCGTACGCGGCGCTCGTGCGCGTGGTCGGTGTGGGCGCGAAAACGCTCGATCGCGGCCCAGAGCTCCGCCACACCATGGCCAGTGGTCGCACTCGTCTTCATGATCGGCGGCCGCCACTCGCCTTCGGCAAACGACTGCAGAGCGAGAGTCGATTCAACGGCCGTGACCATCCGATCGGCGCCCTCGCGATCTGCTTTGTTGATGACGAAGATGTCGGCTATTTCCATGATGCCGGCTTTGAGCGCCTGCACGTCGTCACCCGTTCCCGGGACGAGAATCAACACCGAGACGTCCGCAGTGCGCACGATATCGACTTCGTCCTGCCCGACGCCGACAGTTTCGATGATCACCACTGACTTGCCCGCGGCATCGAGCACGAGCGCCGCGTCGGTTGTGGCCGGCGCCAGTCCGCCAAGATGCCCGCGCGTGGCCATGCTGCGGATGAACACGCCGGAATCGGCGGCATGCGTTTGCATCCGCAGGCGATCGCCCAGAATGGCGCCGCCGGTGAACGGGCTGGTCGGGTCAACGGCGATCACGCCGACGGATTGGCCGTGCGCGCGAACCTCGGTGGTGAGCCGATCAACCAGCGTGCTTTTGCCGGCGCCGGGCGGACCGGTGACACCAACCAGAAAGGCGCGGCCGGTCTGCGGGAAGATAGCGCGGACCACATCGGCGGCAAGCGGCGCTTCGTCTTCAATGAGGGAAATCGCGCGGGCGATGGCGCGCGGGTCGCCGGCCAGCACGCGATCGGCGAGAGCGGGGCGGGTCACGCCGCGGTACCAGCTCCACTTCCCACGCGCGCAGGCGCGGCAGCGGGGGATTGATTGGCCGCGAGCAGCTGCCGCGCGATGACGAGCCGCTGCACTTCGCTGGTGCCTTCCCCGATGGTTGTGAGCTTTACGTCACGGAAGAACTTCTCCGCCGGATAATCCTTGACGAAGCCGTAGCCGCCGTGAATCTGGACGCCGTCTTCCGACGCGCGCACGGCAATCTCGCTCGCATACAGCTTCGCCATCGACGACTCGAGCGTCATCCGCTGACCGCCGGCCTTCATCCACGCGGCGCGATAGGTGAGCAGCCGAGCAGCCTCGATCCGCATCGCGTTGTCCACGAGCTTCCAGCGGATCGATTGAAAGGTGCCGATCGGACGCCCGAACTGCTTGCGCTGAAAGGCATACGAGCGCGCCGCCTCATACGCACCCTGCGCCAGACCCACGGCGAGCGCCGCGATTCCGATCCGGCCGGCGTCCAGAACCTGCAGCGTCTGGATGAAACCCTGGCCCTCCTCGCCAATCAATTGCGATGCGGGCACACGGCAGTTGGTGAAAATCACTTCGCTGGTCTCGCTCGCGCGCATACCGAGCTTGTCCTCTTTCCTGCCGGCGACGAGACCCGGCGTGCCTCGCTCGATCACGAACGCGGAGATCCCTTTGCTGCCCTTGGTTTTGTCGGTGACCGCCATCGCCACCATGATGTCGGACGACTGGCCGTGGGTGATGAAGGCCTTGCTGCCATTAATGACCCAGTGATCGCCGTCGCGCACGGCAGTGGTGCGCATGGCCGCCGCATCGCTTCCCGAGCCGGACTCGGTCAATCCCCACCCCGCGAGTTTTTCGCCCTTCGCCAGCGGGGTAAGGAACCTCGCCTTCTGTTCCGCGTTGGCGAACATCGATATGTGGGCCGCGCCAAGGCCGTTGTGCGCTGCAACCGACAGCGACACGCTCGGGTCCACGCGCGCAAGCTCCTCGATGCAAATGCAGTAATCGACCGCCGACATGCCGGAGCCGCCGTACTCCGGCGGAAACTGGATCCCCATCAAGCCGAGATCGGCGAGCTGCGAAAACAGCGACTTCGGAAACTGCTGCGCCTCGTCCCACTCGCGCACGTGCGGGCGGATTTCAGTTTCTGCGAATTCGCGAATGGAGCGACGCAAAAGATTCTGTTCGTCGCTTAACTGAAAGTACATAACTGAAATCTACCACGAGGGTTCCTTACGTGGGTTCCTTACATAAGTTCCTCACGGAGGTTCACAAGGTTCCTCACGAACGTTCCTCAGGCAGTAGCTTACCGACGTTCACATGGGTTCATGGACGGGTCGTGCACTTCTGGAACGGCCGTTGAACGCACGTTAGGAACTCACGTGAGGAACTCCGTCTGGAACCCTCGTGAACTTACGTGAGGAACCGTCGTAAGGAACCTACGTGAGGAACCCACGTGGTGGCGCGCAGGTACGCTTACGCGAGATCCCAGTTCGAGTGAGGCGCTTTGTTGTGGAACAGCCAGCCGCGCACGAGCGACGTGTAACTACGCCACGGGATCCGGTGCCGTTCGTAAAACGGCATCAGCGCGCGCTGCACGCGCGGCAGGTTGTAGAACGGCACGCCGGGAAAATAATGGTGCTCGAGGTGGAGGTTCGAATTGAGGAACCAGAAATTCCAGAACCAGTTGGCGCGCACGAGTGTGCTCCAGCGAGCCGGATCGGCGGGATCGATGTCGTAATGCTGTCCCAGCCGGTTGAGCGTGAACGCGATGGGAAAGACAAAGAACACCGGCAACACATACGCGCGCAGCGCCGCGCCGCCGCCAAAGAACCACCAGATGAGCGCGAGCGCGGTGAGGTGCGCGGCGATCGAGACCTTTCTTTCCGCGGCGATGCGGCGCTGCAGGTCTACCGGGTAGGTGGACGATTCACGGCGCGCCGCGCGGAAGTAGATCGGAAAGAGTGCGGGCGAGCAATAGAGCAGCTTGAGCCATCGCGCGTTGATCTTGGGCGAGAGATGGTGACGCTTGGGATCGTCGATCGACGATCCGAGCTCCGCATGATGATCCAGGTGCCAGCGCGTGAATTGCGCTGCCGAGATTCCGCTCGGCACCGCGTAAAGCAGCGCCAGCGCGCGTTCGGCGTGCGGGCGGCGCGTGGCGAACACCGCCAGGTGTACCACTTCGTGCAGCAGCACTGTGAAATTGAACACCGTGAATCCCTGCACGAGCGCGAGCGGAATCCAGATGACCGGATGGGAGAAGCGGATAAGGCCCCAGGTGGCCAGACCAAGCAGCGTGAATTGCCGCACGGCGATCAACAAGTGGCGCGCCGCCGACTTTTGGTGCACCTGTTTCAGCAGATCGCGCGGCAGCGCGCGACCCAATTCGGCGCGAAGCAGACCTGCGTGTGCGCTGTAATGACCCATTCAGCTATCAGCTATCAGGTATCAGCCGTCAGCTCTCGGCTTTCCGCCGTCGGCTGTCAGCGTTCACCCGTGGACGCGGACCTTTGGGTCCGGCTAGTAGTACACGACAACCCGAAAACTTCCACGGTTGTCTTTCAGCACATCGTCGTTGATGCCGAGATACAACCGTCCGGAGTTTCGTACGCGAATCGGACCAGTGTCGTTGCCGATGAAGAAAATGTCGTTGCCCTCTCCCACCTTACCGATCAGCGCGGCCGCGGGTCGGTTGGGCATCGGCCGGCCCGGGTTTGACGGCGAATCGTGCTCGCCCTCTGGGCCGTCGCGCCGGTCCGCTCCCCACGTGACGTTCCCACTCGCCTGGACGTAAATGGTCTGTCCGCCACGCAGTTCAATGCCGCTATCGGTCCACGGCGTGTTGGCCGCGATCATCAACTGCCGTTCGCGCATGCCACCCGGACCGCCGCCGCCACCAACATTCCCGCCGCCGCCGCCGAAATCGTCGAACTCGATGCTCGCGACCTCATCGCGATCGACGCGAACCGTACGACCGCTGCCCGAGCCGCGCCGTTCTTCGAACTCGATCACGCCGTTGCGAAACGCGAGCAGCTCGCCGCGAATGCGCGTACCATCGCGCATGAACAGCGTGTCCGCCACTACGCACACCGGCAGCCCGAGTACAAAAGCCGCGACAATCACCGCAAGGCGAGGGAGTGTGACCACGGTGTCCTCCGAGCAGGCGCTCGGCCAAGATTACAATAGAACGCATGCGCCGGACTGTGATGCTGCCGACCGCGTTGTGCGTTGTGCTGCTTGGTCCTGCAAAAAACGCGGCGGCCGACGTGACAGCATTCATCGGCGTAACGCCGACACCGGACAATCACGGCGTCCGCGGCTTTGCCTTGGGGATGGGCCTGCTCGTCGTCGGCTTCGAGTTCGAGTATGCCAACGCGGGAGAGGACCTGCTCGAGGGGTTGCCGTCGCTGCAGACAGGTTCGGGAAATGTCCTGATTCAAACGCCGATCGAAGTTCATGGGATGCAGTTTTACGGGACGACCGGCGGAGGAGTCTACCGCGAGCGACTCGACATCCGGCAGGAGACGCACTTCTCGACCAATCTCGGCGGCGGCGCAAAGATTCGCCTGGCAGGTCCGTTGCGAGTGCGGCTGGATTATCGGGTTTTTCGACTACATGGCGAGCCGCTGAACGACACGTATCAGCGATTTTATGCGGGGGCAAACCTGACTTTCTGAATCTGGTGATTTGGAGATTTGCTCCACATCTCCAAATCGCCAAGTCTCCAAATTCACTTCTTTGGCAGCACCGGCGCCACGCTCATGTTCGCCAACTCCGTCATCCCCAACTTGCTCGGCGCACCCGCGATCGCGTCGCGGTACTTCGTGAGCATCTCCGCCGAGGCGCCCGCCAGCAACTCGTCGAGGAGCAACGACGGCCGGTAATCCGTGCCGGCAACCGTCGGCTGAATCACGTGCACGTAGACCACATTCGCTTTGGGATCGGCACGCTCGGCCGATTTGTAGACGCGCCAGCCCTTCGCGATTTGCCGGTGCTTCTCGTCAGTCGCCTTTGACAGCGCTTCCTGCAGCGCCCGAATTACGCCTTCGTAGTCGGCTGTTTTGTCAGGCTTGACGGTGACGACCAGCAGACCGGCGTCTGCCGTAAAAATTGCCGACGCGGGATCGATTGACGGCTTTGCCGGAGCAGCGGGAGACGCATTGCCCGGCACCTGCGGGCTCGTCGGAGCCGCGGCTTGAAAAAGCAGGAAGAAAAGGAAGTAACGGCTCACGACATGGAGCGGAACGCGAACACCACAGACGCCCCGGGGTCAGGCGCGCCCCCGGGGCCGTCAAGCTACTGCATGCTCATCAAGGTATTGAGCGAAGTGACCACGCGGCCGGCAAACGCTTCCTTGTACTTGGCGAACACTTCCTGCACTTCCACCGGGAAGACTTCGGAAATGAGGCGCGTGAGATCGTACTCCTGCCCCTTGACCACGGGGTTGATCAGGAAGATATAAACCGCGTTGCCCTGCGCGAGCTCCGACGACTTGAAGACCTTCCAGCCGGCCGCCTGCTGTTTACGCTCGGCCTTCTCGCTTTTGGCAAGCGATTCCTTCAACTTGTTGAGGACGGCTTCGAAATCCGCCGTCCTATCGGGCTTGATCAGGATGGTGACGATCGCCGCGTCGCCATTGAGCGGCAACACCGGCGCCTCCGGCTGGGCCGCCGGCTTCGCCGCTGGATCCTGGGCCGGCGGCTTCGCCGGTGGATCCTGGGCCTGTGCCACCGAAGCCCCTGTGAACAACACGGCCGCAACGGCCATTCCCGACAGAATTCCCTGAAACCCTCGAAGCATTGAGCAGCCTCCTTACCGAAAGGTCGTTACTCTACCGTAATCGCACCCCACCGCGCAAAGGCCGCGCGGCGGGGACCCCGCCTGTCGGTCCGATGAAAACCGCCATGACCTCGTTGGCCAGGAGCATTCCAGACCGTGTGAGCCGTAGTCGCTGACCCGGCTCGTGGACCAGCAGACCGGCGTCAACGTAGCGTGCGAGATCCTTCCCGTAGCGAGCCCAGACGTCGACACCATACCGCGTCGCGATGGCCGTCAGGTCGAGCCCTTCCGTGAGGCGCAAGCCGGTGAAGAGCGCCTCCTCGAGCCGCTCTTGGCGCGAGAGTACCCGCCGTTCCGCGACCGGGGGCTCGCCGCGCTCAATCCGATGGACGTACTCCATCGTAGCAGGAACGTTGCGCCATCGCTGCCCGTCGCGCGTCGCGTGCGCGCCGCATCCAAAGCCGAGCCACTCGCCATCCTGCCAATACTTGACGTTGTGCACGGCACGATGCCCGGGCCGCGCGACGTTCGAAATCTCGTACTGCTCGTAGCCGGCGCGATCGAGGCAACCAAGCGCGTCCTCGTACATGGCCGCCGCATCCTCATCCGGAGCCTGTGACCAGCCGGCGCGCGCCATGTCCTCGCGCAGCGGCGCGTTTGGGTAGAGTTCCAGCAGATACAGCGACGCGTGATCGGGACCAACGTCGATGAGCGCGTCTACCGACGTCAACCAGTCGTCGCGGCGTTGCTGCGGCAACCACATCATCAGGTCGAGACTGACGTTGTCGTAGCCGGCCTGGCGTGCGGCCCGAAAGGCGCGGCGTGCGGTATCCGCCGTGTGCAACCGCCCCAGGCGGCGCAGTTCCTCGTCCCGAAACGATTGGACACCGAAACTCACTCGATTGACACCCGCCTCGCGATATTTTTGCAGCGTCTCTACCGTGACCGATTCCGGGTTGGCCTCGAGTGTCACTTCCGTGGGCGTGAGGGAGAAGCTTTCGCGGCACGCGTTGATGAGGCGCCCGACCTCGTCGGCGGCGAGCAGGGACGGCGTGCCGCCCCCGAAATAAATGGTGTCGGCCGGCATTGCCGGTTCCGCCGCTCGCCGAATGTCGCGTTCAAGCGCTGCGACATAACGCGCCTTGAGCGCTTCGTCGAGCAGACCTCGGTTGAAGTTGCAGTAATTGCAGATCGCTGAGCAAAACGGGATGTGGAGGTAGAGGCCGAGCAACTGTCAGGTGCCAGGTTCAGGTTTCAGTATCGCTCATCACGATCCAGCCTTGCCTCCGGTCCATTTTAGCTCCGGGCCCGATTGCCTCGACTTCAATCTTGCGCGTGCCATATTGCCGGTCTTCGGCGGGAGACCGCGGGCCTTGTTCACGTTATCCGGTGATGCCGGCGATTCCTTGTACCAGCGATCCATTTCGGACGCGGATGCGTGAGGACCAATATCGCGAATGTCCGGACCTGTGACGTGTAACCAATCACACATCTCGAGCAAGCGCGAACGCGTTCGTGCGCCGAGTTGGACCATGAAGGTGTCCGTCTCTGACGGATCCTGCGATTCGGCCAGATTGCTGGTGAAGATGGTTGCCCGTTTGGCGTTATAGCGCGTGGTTACGACGAGACCGAGCGTCTCCTGGACCCATTCCGACGTCTTTTCCGCGCCCAGGTCATCGAGCACGAGCAAGTCGGCCTCCATCACGGGACGTAGCACTTCGTTTTCGGTTGCTCTGACCGAATCGTTATAGGTATTTCGGACTTCGCGAAGGAGGTGACGTGTCTCGAAGAAGTAGCCGCGCGCACCTTTTTCGCGAATCACGGCCTTTAAAATACCGACCGCCAAGTGTGTCTTGCCGACGCCGTGGGGACCGTACATCAGCAACCCACGATCCACGACAGGAAATGAGTCGACAAACGCCCGCGCCTTGCGCCAGGCCAGCAGCTGGCTGCTGATTCCGTGCTCGAAATTATCAAGCTCGCAGCGCGAGTATCTCGCAGGTATGCGCGCGCTTGACATCAAACGTTCGATCAGCGAATTGCGCCAGCATTCGCAGCGCACGACCCGTTCGACACCGTTGTCCTCGATCGAGCGCCAGTGGGTGTCGTTACAGATCGGGCAGGACATGGTGCGAAGGAGTTGGTGATCTTAGCAGATACTGAGACACGCGAATCTGGAGATTTGCAGATCTGGAGAATTGGAGATTTGGAGTCGAGTTGGTGATTTGGTGAATCACCAATTTCCGGAATCTCAAATTTGGCGAATCACCAAATCGACGCCAAATCCCCAACTCACGAAACCTCCAGATTTTGCGTCACGAGCTTTTTTTTCTGGATCGCTGTTCCTTGGCTTCGTCGCTGATCGCCGATTGTGCCGCTGGTGTCGCGCGCACGAGATCTGTGGGTGACGACTTGACGAGCGCTGTGCCGAGGCGCTGTTCCCAGTCGTCGATGCCGCGCGCAAGCTCGCGCTTGACGTATTCCATGAATTCGTTCACTTCCCCCTGCATGCGCTCCATCTTGCGGCGCATGTTGAGGATGATCTCGACGCCCGCGAGATTGACGCCGAGATCACGCGTGAGTGACAAGATCGTCTCCAGCTGTTCGAGATCTTCTTCCGAATAAAGACGCGTGTTGCCGTCGGTGCGCGAGGGCGTCAACAACCCCTCGCGTTCGTACAGCCGCAGCGTCTGCGGGTGGATGTTGTACTTCTGCGCCACCGCGCTGATCATGTAATACGCCTTGCCAGTTTTTTTCGCCATACAGCCCGCCTTCGCTCGTTAGATTTGCCTCGAGCTGTCGTCCTTCGACGAGCTGACGGTTGTCCCGTGCTCTGTCGAGGGACGGCGAGGCAGGCCTTCACCGTTTGCGCTCCGTTGGTCGTTGTTTGTTGTTCGTGCTTCGTTCCTCGTTCTGAGTTCTTCGTTCTTGGCTCTTAGTTCCTCACCGAACACGTCACCCCTGACGTTTTCGCCGTTGATGCGACCGAACTCGCGGAGCAGTTCCTTCGATCGCTCGTCAAGAATACGCGGCAGAACAATCCGGACTTCGACGACGAGATCGCCACGCGCATGTCGCTTCGGCGAGGGCATGCCGCGCTCTCGCAGGCGGAACCGTTGACCGGATTGCGTACCTGGCGGCACACGCAGTCGTACCGGACCGTCTGGCGTCGGAATCTCGACCCGCGCACCCAGTGCCGCTTCGTCGATCGCGATAGGCACAACCATGTGAATGTCGTCGTCGACCCGTTGATAAATGTTGTGAGGCTTGACCTGCACGTCGATGTACAAGTCGCCTGGCTGGCCGCCGCGAATGCCCGCGTGCCCCTTGCCCGCGACGCGCACGCGCGAGCCATCAGCCACGCCTGGAGGAATGCGCACGTTGATCGATTCGACGCGCGTTTCAACGCCTTGGCCGTGACAGTGCTCACAAGTGAGCTGTCGCAGCCGTCCGGTGCCACCGCAGTGCCGGCAGTTTTTCGAGAACACCATGTGGCCGCGGACCGAGCGCACAACCCCGGAGCCCTCGCACGCCACGCACCGCGATTCGAGCGTGCGATGAAACCCGCTGCCAGCACACGATCGACACGTTTCCTGGCGGCTGACCGTCACCGGCCACTGCACGCCTGTCCACGCTTGCTCGAACGTGAGGGTGACCTTGAGATGAAGATCGACGCCGGCCTCGGCCGAGTCGCTGCGGCCGCGCCCGGCGTGCCGAACAAAGACGTCCTCGAACAGGTCGCCGAACGTGGTGGCGCGCTCGCCGTGGGTCGAGGCGGAAAAATCAAATCCCGCGAAGCCGTACGCAGGCGCGTCGTCTTGCGGGCGCGTGACGCTGCCCGAGTCGTAGTACCGGCGCCGATCGGGGTCGATCAGCGTTTCGTAGGCTTCGAGGATCTGGCGGAAGCGGGCGGCCGCCTCGCGGTCGCCCGGGTTGATGTCCGGGTGGTATCGGCGCGCAAGACGACGATAGGCCCGCTTGATGTCGCCGGGCGTTGCGCCACGCTGCACGCCGAGAATGATGTAGAGGTCCATGACTGGAATTTGGTCCAGTTCCCGCCTTCGCTCGTGGACTCTCCTCGAGCTTCGGCGGGCAAGCCGGCCGTCGCTCGCTCAACTGTTCCAAGCTTCGGCGCGGCACGCGTTCTTAGTTCCTCGTTCCTCGCTCACTTCTTCTCCTCGTCCACCACTTCCGCGTCGATCACATCGCCGCTGCCTGCTTGACCACCACTCGCTGACCCTGCGCCTGCGCCCGACTCCGACGCACCACCCGGGGTCGGCCCGCCTCCCTGCTGCTGTTGGCGATAGAGCGACTCGGCGGCGCGGTGCTCTGCCGACGTCAACGCCTCCATGGCGCGGTTCATCGCGGCCGTATCGTTGCTCTCGATCGCTTTCTTCGCGTCGGCGATCGCCGATTCGATTGCGCTGCGATCGGCGCTGGAAAGTTTGTCACCGGTGTCGCGCAGCATGCGCTCGGCGGTGTAAACCGACTGATCGGCCTTGTTGCGCGCTTCGATTTCTTCACGCCGCTTTTTGTCCTCGTCGGCGTGCGATTCCGCCTCGCGCATCATGCGATCGACTTCGTCCTTGCTGAGACCGGACGACGCTGTGATCGTGATCTTCTGCTCTTTCTGAGTGCCGAGATCTTTGGCCGAAACATTGACGATGCCGTTGGCATCGATGTCAAAGGTCACTTCAATCTGCGGCACGCCGCGCGGCGCGGGCGGGAGCCCGACCAGGTGGAAGCGCCCGAGCGTGCGGTTGTCGCGCGCGAGCGGACGTTCGCCCTGCAGCACGTGCACTTCGACGCTCGTCTGATTGTCCGCCGCCGTGGAAAACACCTCACTCTTACGCGTCGGGATGGTCGTATTGCGCGGGATGAGGGTCGTCATCACGCCGCCGAGCGTTTCGATGCCGAGCGACAGCGGCGTCACGTCCAGGAGCAGCAGATCTTTCACTTCGCCGCCGAGCACGCCGGCCTGAATGGCGGCGCCGACGGCGACGACCTCGTCGGGGTTGACGCCTTTGTGCGGTTCCTTCTTGAAGAGATCCTTGACGATCGCCTGCACCCGCGGGATGCGCGTGGAGCCGCCGACGAGCACGACCTCGTCGATCTTGGATGCGTCGATGCCCGCGTCGCTCAGTGCCTGCTTGGTTGGACCGACGGTTTTCTGCAAAAGGTCTTCGATCAGCGATTCGAGTTTGGCGCGCGTGAGCTTCATTGCGAGATGCTTCGGCCCGCTCGCATCCGCTGTGATGAACGGCAGATTGATCTCCGTTTCCATCACCGACGACAGCTCCATCTTCGCCTTCTCAGCCGCCTCGCGCAGCCGTTGCAGCGCCATGCGGTCCTTGCTCAAGTCGATGCCGTCGCTCTTCCGGAATTCCGACGTGATCCACTCGATGATGCGGTGATCGAGGTTGTCGCCGCCGAGGTGGGTGTCGCCGTTGGTCGATTTCACTTCGACGACGCCCTCGCCCACCTCCAGGATCGAGATATCGAACGTGCCGCCGCCAAAGTCGCAGACCGCGATCGTCTCGTCTTTCTTTTTGTCGAGACCGTACGCGAGCGCAGCCGCCGTTGGCTCGTTGACGATGCGCATCACTTCGAGGCCGGCGATTTGTCCCGCTTCCTTTGTTGCCTGGCGCTGCGCGTCGTTGAAGTAGGCCGGCACTGTGATGACGGCTCTCGTAACCGGCTGCCCGAGATAGTCCTCGGCGGCCTGCTTCAACTTTTGCAGCACCATGGCCGAGATCTGCGGCGGCGCGTACTCGGTGCCACCCGCTTTGACGCGCACATCGCCATTTGGTGCACGCACGACTTCGTACGGCACTATCTTCATTTCCTCGCTCACTTCATCGAAGCGGCGGCCCATAAAGCGCTTGATGGAGAAAATCGTGTTTTCGGGATTGGTGACGGCCTGGCGCTTGGCAACCTGACCGACGAGGCGCTCGCCCGTTTTGCTGAAGGCGACAACGGAGGGTGTAAGACGGTTGCCCTCGGCGTTTTGAATGACCGTAGGCTGATCACCCTCCATCACAGCGACGACGGAGTAGGTGGTGCCCAGGTCGATGCCGATGATTTTGCTCATGGTCGTAGTATGAAATCTGAGTGCGGTC
>JBKPDL010000059.1:0-14702 GCA_046727855.1 Acidobacteriota bacterium | reverse complement strand
TGGCGGGGTCGACGGGGCTCGAACCCGCGGCCTCCGGCGTGACAGGCCGGCGTTCTAACCAACTGAACTACGACCCCGTAATGATGGTGATGTCGAGATTTGCGAATTCGCAGATGTGCTACCGATTAGCGGCGCCACGCTCGAATCGCCCGTCTCTTCACCGCAAATTGTAAAGAGCTAAATCCCTAAATCCTAAATCTCGCAATCTCCAAATCCTCTCCAAATCACCAGATCACAAAATCTCCAGATTCACGATTCAGAATGGGCGATACAGGACTCGAACCTGTGACAGCCGGCGTGTAAAGCCGGTGCTCTACCAACTGAGCTAACCGCCCCCGACGCCGGCTTGGCTAGCCGAAGCACTGCGCGCACAGGCTGGCCTGCCTGGCCGTAACGTCTCGCGCGCGGCTGGCAAACTCCTATCGTATCGAAAGCTGGACCTTCAGCGCAAGGAGCGCGAAGCCGACAATCAGGCCGGCAATCGCCTCATACTCTCGATTCTTGCGTGCGCGTGTGAGGCTGAAGCGCCGCGCCATGCGCGGAGACTCGCGCTTCGCGTAGGCGTCGTACGCGCCGCCAAACTTCTCGCGCAGATGGCGCTCCTCCGCCACCACTGCCGCCGGGATCGTCGTGCCGACGTAAACCGCGATGACGGTCGCGACGACACTGCTGACTGAAGCGATCGCGACGCCAATCGCGATCCCGATCGAGCCGACATAGAGCGGGTGACGCGTCCAGCGATAGGGTCCGGAGCGCGTGACCTCGCGGCTCTTTTCGAGATGGCCGGCCGCCCACACGCGGATCGCTTCGCCGCACGCCGCGACAACGCCGCCGACGATCAGCGAGCTCCACGTAGGCTGCGCCAGCCAGAGGACGAGGACGGCAAGGCCAAAGCCCAATGTCACCCGCCAGCGGGCAAGCAGACGCGTCATGCAGCGCGAACTTTCGCGAGACGACGATCGACCGCCGCCGTCACGTCATCAATCTGGATGTCAGCAATGACATGCGGCTGTTCTGCCACTTTTTCTTGTGATCCGAGCGCACTCATGCGAACGATGAAGATACAGTTCATGAGTCGCGCGAACCTCAGGTCCCCGATTCTCGAATGCGCTCGAGCAAATCGCGCGTCGAATGATCCTTGGGATCACCCACGATCGCAATCCGCCCGCCGTAGGCGCGTACGGTGTCGCGCTCGGGCACCGTCTCCATCGTGTAGTCCGTCCCCTTGCAGTGCACGTCCGGCTTGAGCAGCATCAGCAGCTCCGCCACCGTCGGCTGCGAAAAGATGATCACGTAATCGACGGCACGCAACGCGGCCACGAGCACGGCGCGATCCGGCGCCGGCACAATCGGCCGGTTTGGTCCCTTTATCCCGCGCACCGAGTCATCGTCATTGATTGCGACGATCAGGCGATCGGCCTCGCGGCGGGCGGCTTCGAGATACCGCACGTGCCCGACATGGAGCAGATCGAATCCGCCATTGGCAAACGCATGCGTCAGGCCGCGCGCGCGATTGCGCGCCACCTGCGCCACGAGCCGATCGCGATCCAGCACTTCGCCCATCACTCACCACGTTTTTGCGGCGCCCACCTGCGAATCTTCTCGTCGAGCGTGCGCACGAACACACGTGTGCCTCCCAACGCAATCACCATCGCCCCCCACGCCGCGACCAGCAGGCGCGGCCCAAGTCGGTCGGTGCGAAAGAGCGTCGCGTCGAGCAGCCACGTCGCCGCCAGGCCGATCGCGGCGCCTGCGACAATCGTCCGCACTTCACGCACGCCCACCTCCTGCCAATCGACGCGATACAACCCGCGCGCAAACAGCGTGAGCAGCACCACGCCAACGGTCACCGGCGCGAGGCGTCCGGCCTCGAAAAACGTGCCGGCATTGGCTGCGGGATCGGCGACGAGCAGCGCCGAGGCGTACAGCGCCAGCACAATCGTGAGCAAATCGAGGATCACCCAGAGCGACTGACGCTTGTAACGCACCTCGGTCGGCAGCAGAAAGCCGGCGCCTTTGGCGGCGCCCGGATCGTCTTCGGCGTAGACGCGCACGCGGCCGAGCACAACGCCAAACAGCACGAGGCCCAGGACGAGCAGTGCGCCGACGAACCAGGCGTACGAGAAACCGACCTCGTACAGCACATAGGCGATGGAGCCGGCCGCAATCGAGATCGCCCAGAGGATGATCACTGCGGCTGGTTCGCTCAGGCCGACCGCGACCAGGCGATGCGACGTGTGATCGCGGCCACCCTGGCTGACCGCGCGCCCGGAAAAATAGCGAAGCACCGACACGAACGCCGTGTCGAAAATCGGAATCGCGAGAACCAGCACCGGGAAGAGGAGCACCGAAAACACGCTCTTGGTGAAGGCCTGGCTGCTCGTGAGATTGAGCGCAGCGAGGGCAAATCCGATGGTGAAGCTGCCGCTGTCGCCCATGAACACGGTGGCGCGTGGAAAGTTGAAGATGAGGAATCCGGCGACCGCGCCGACGAACACCGCTGATGCGACGGCTCCGTCAGGATTGCCGGTGCGCACGTACAGCAGGAGGCGAAACACGCCGGCGATCACGGCGGTGCCCGCCGCCAGGCCGTTCATGTTGTCCAGAAGATTCATCGCGTTGGTAATCGCCACCACCCAGAAGACGACGAACCCGAGATCGATCCACCACGGGATAGCGTCGTTGAAGTGATAACCCGATGTGTAGAGCAGCAGACCGCAGGTGAGTTGCACCACGAGCTTGCTTTGCGGTTTGAGCTCGCGGATGTCATCGATGAGTCCGGTGAGAAACATCACGGTCGTCAACAGCAGCAGCCCGGTCAGCGCGCGCGATGGAGAAACGAACACGAGGAGTCCGGCGGCAAAGGCTAGATAGATGGCGATCCCGCCAAAGAGGGCCGTCGGCTCGCGATGCCAACGATCGGTCCGCGGCAGCGCGAGCCAGGAGTGGTGCCGCGCAATCGACCGGACGATCAGGGTAATCACCGCGGCGGTGAGAAAGGCGAGACTCGCTGACGCGATGAGCGTCGGAAACGCAGTCATCCCAGCGCGCGGCGCAACTCGGATGCGGTGATGGTCGCCGTCCCCCGCTTCATGACAACCAGGCCGCCGGCGTAATTGGCAAGGCGCGCGGCGTCTTCGAAGGTGCCGCCGGCCGCCAGCGTGAGCGTCATCGTAGCCATCACGGTGTCGCCGGCACCGGTGACGTCGGCGATCTGGTCGGACCCGTAAATCGGAATGTGCACCGTAGCCTTGGTCGGCTCGAACAGCGCCATGCCACGGCTGCCGCGCGTTATCAGCACGCTCTGCATGCGTGTGCGATCGAGCAGCGTGCGGCCGGCGCGCTCGAGCACGCGCATGTTGTCGTTGATCCGTACGCCGAGCACCTGCTCCACTTCGGATTCGTTCGGCGTACACGCGGTTAGACCCTTGTAACGGGTCAGCGCATAGCGCGAATCGATCAGCACGGGAATCCGCCGCCCCGATGCACGGGCGGCACGCGCGAGCTCCGCGACAAACGCCGGGCGCACCAGTCCCGACCCGTAATCGGAGACGAGAAGCGCATCGACGCGCGCGAGCGCGCCGGCTGCGGCACGTTCGACGGCCGCACGGTGACGATCGGTGATGCCCTCGTTCTGACGATCGATGCGCACGACTTGCTGCTTCGCTGAGTGAATCCCGCCGGCGAGGATGCGCGTTTTGATCGGCGTCACGTAGTCGGCCGGCCTTACCACGCCATCCCGGTCGACGCGACGCGGCAACGCTGCCAGCAGACGCCGCCCTGCTTCGTCGCGGCCGGCGATGCCGGAAACCGAGACCCGCGCGCCGAGCGTCGCGGCATTGTGCGCGGCATTGCCCGCCCCGCCGGGAAGGATCTCGGTGGAGTCGTATTCGAGAATCAAGACCGGCGCCTCGCGCGAAATGCGCGCGACCCGGCCGTAGACAAATTCGTCAGCGATCAAATCGCCGAAGACGAGAATTCGCGTCCTGGCAAATCGGTCGATCAACCCGCCCAGATCAGGCATGCGCAGCCATTGAGGTTATCAAGACGCCGCCGACTCCCCCAAAATCAGCGACACGGCGGCCATCAGGTTGTCGCAGGTCGCTGTCGGCGGCGCCACGTCGGTCGGCCACGATGATTCCTGAAGGATGCCGTGGCCGGTACGCAACAGCACCGACTGGCAGCCGGCGACGTGCGCGAGCTGCACGTCGCGCCACTGATCGCCGACGACCCACGACTGCTGGAGATCGAGCTTCAGATCGCGCGCCGCGTCGTGCAGCATGCCCGGCGCGGGCTTGCGGCAACCGCACTTGACCCGGTATTGCTCGAGAACCGCCTCAGGATGGTGGGGGCAGTAATACCAGGCGTCGATCTCCGCGCCTGCCTCGGCAAACTGCCTGGTGAGCAGGTCGTGCGTGGCTTCGACAAACGCGTGATCGTAGAGACCAAGGCCGATGCCGCCCTGATTCGTGATCATCACCACCACGAAGCCGGCGCGTTTGAGCAGCCGAATCGCGTCGGCGCTCCAGGGATAAATAGTGATCGTGGACGAGGGCATGAGGTAGCCGAGCTCGTCCAAAATGGTGCCGTCGCGATCGAGAAATACCGCTGGCCTCATAAGAGTTTGTCAAACACGTCGCGCGCGTGTATTCCGGTCATGCAACGATGATCAATCGGGCACTCGCGCAACATGCACGGACGGCACCAGACATTGGTCGCAACCACTGTTGCTGCCGGTCGATCGGCGGCAAACGCCAGCGGCGCCGTCTTCTTTTCATTCGTCGATCCAAACACTGCGACTACGCGGGCGCCCACCGCGGCCGCCAGGTGCATGGCCCCCGAATCGTTGGCAACCACCGCATCCGCCAGCGACAGCACCGCCGCGAGCGCCGGCAGATCGGTGCGGCCGGCAAGATCGATGGTTCCGGTTGCGGCCGAGGCGATAGTGCCGCAAACAGCGGCATCGGCCCGCGAACCAATCAATACCGACCGCAGACCGCGTTCGCCCGCGAGCAAGCGCGTGAGTTCGGCATATCGCTCCGGCAACCATTGCTTCGCGCGGCCATACGCAGCGCCCGGCGCCATGGCCACAAAACCGGCGTCGCGCTCCAGGCCTGCGCTCTCCAGCAGCGCGTGGGCGCGCGTGCGCGCGTCGTGGCTTACCGTTACACGCGCGTACGGCGGACCCGGTACCAGACCGAGTGCCGAGGCGAGCGTCTGATAATACGTGGCCTGGTGCACGTTCTTCGCCGGCCGCGCCAGCGCGCGCGTCAATAATGGACCGCGCAGGTCGCTGCGGAAGCCCCATCGCTCGGGAATCGCGGCGCTGAACGCAACCCATGCCGACACAAACGAATTCGGCAGCAGCAACGCCGCGTCGAAGTTGCCATGGCGCAGCACCCGTGCGTTCTTCGCCGCCCCGCGAACCGCTCCAATCCCACCGCGTCCCTCGAACACGATCACATCGTCCACGTCGTCAACCATCTCGAACAGCGCCGCAACCGGCGGTCTCCCCGCCACCGTGAGGTGCGTGTCGGACCATTCGCGGTGCAGGTCGGCAACAAGCGGCAACGCCATGACGGCATCACCCAGCCAGGTCGGCGCGACCACCACCAATCGTTCCGGCCGCGCGATCATGTCTCCCGGATCTCCTTGATCTCGCTGATCTGCTCCCGCTCCCTGATCTCTCTGTTCTCTTCCTCCCTGATCTCCCTGATCTCTCTGTTCTCTTCCTCCCTGATCTCCCTGATCTCCCCGTTCTCTTCTTCCCTGATCTCCCTGATCTCCCTGATCTCCCTGTTCTCTTCCTCCCTGATCTCCCCGATCTCCCCGTTCTCTTCTTCCCTGATCTCCCCGTCCTCTTTCCTCCACCGCCGATGCATCCACAACCACAAGTCCGGACGCCGGCGAACGTACATCTCGAGAACGTCGGTGCACCGCTGCGTGAATTCGCGAATGGCGTCGGGACGGTCGCTCGTGGGTGGCTCGACCGGATGTTCGTAAATCATCCGATACCGTCCGGCCGGCAACGGAATGGCAAACACCGGCACGACCGGCGCGCCCGTGCGCAGTGCCAGCGCCGCCAGCGTGGAGGTCGTGGCCGCCGGACGCTGGAAGAAGTTGACCCAGATCGCATCCGGGCTGTGCATGTGTTGATCGATCAGCAGTGCCACGCCTTCGCCGGCAGCGAGCGTCTTCAGCACGCGCCGCACCGCACCCTGGCGATAGATCACCGAGTTCCCGGTCTTCGAGCGCACCTGCTCGAGCAAACGATTCAGATCCGGGTTATCGAGGGCACGTGCGAGTACGCCGATCGGCCGTAGGCGCAGGCCGTGTACGAGCGCATGCAGTTCCCAGAAACCAAAGTGGCCGGTGAAGAACAGAACCCCTTTGCCGTGCGCATACGCGTGACGCGCCCGGTCCTCACCCTCGAACTCGACGCGTCGCATCATCTGCGCGGATGACAGCGTGCTGAACTTCAGGATCTCAAAGAGCAACCGCCCGAAGTGCGCGAACACGCCCCGCGCAATGGCACGGCACTCCTGGGCCGAGCGCGACGGGAACGCCTGCATGAGATTGGAGACCGCGATCCGGCGATGCGCCTGGTCGAGCGTGTAGAACAACACCCCGAAAGATGCGCCGAGAGCGCGCACCGCGCCGTGCGGCAACAGACTGAGCAGTGCGCGCATGGACGCCACTGCAAGAAATTCGATGCGGTGTCTCACGCCGCGTTCCTCGCGCGCGCGAGAGCGGCGTCTATCGAGGCAAACAACACGTCGGGCGGATCGAACTGGAGCGAGAGCGAAACGGCTGACACCTGAAACGGCAGCCGGCCCAGCGCTTCGAAGCGAACCAGATCTTTGGCCGTCGTCACCACCGAGTCGGCGTCCACGGCGCGACGCGCCTGCTCAAGCGCGTCGAGATCCTTGCGCGTATAGCGATGGTGATCGGGAAAGGCTTTCGTACCGCGCACGTCACAACCGGCACTGCGCAGCGCGTCGAAAAACTGTTGTGGATCGCCAATGCCGGCCACGGCAAGCACCGTACCTTCCACCGCTACTGCCCCTATCGCACGCGTCGCTCCTGCAGATTGACTGATGCCCAGCGCCCACGCCTCGCTGCGTGCAGATGCCGCGTCGGCACCCATTACCACGACGACGTGTGCGCGCGCCGCCGCATCGCGCGGTTCACGCAAGCGGCCGAACGGTAGCACGCGTCCGTTCCCGATTTCACCAGGAGCAGTAACGAGCACGTCGAGATCGCGCGCCAGCGCAACGTGCTGGAACCCGTCGTCAAGGATATGGACGGT
Organism: Acidobacteriota bacterium; assembly: GCA_046727855.1. Classification (GTDB taxonomy): domain Bacteria; phylum Acidobacteriota; class Vicinamibacteria; order Vicinamibacterales; family UBA2999; genus DASPWV01. Next base: position 7,393 of record JBKPDL010000059.1, on the reverse strand, counting down.
CGCGCCAAGCCGGCGCTCTGCCAGCACCCCCGCGAGGTACCGATCCTCACAAACCGCGACGATCGCGGTCGGAATCGCGCGCGCAAGCATCAGCGGCTCATCGCCAGCGATGTCAAGATCGGCCTTCACCTCGGTGCCGTCCGACACCAGCACGACACCGACGTCGCGCACGCGTCTTCCATGGCCGCGGCTCAAAATCGCCGGCCGCTCGCCGCGCGACAGCAGCCACCCGGCGACCGTCGCGACGAGCGGTGTCTTGCCCGTGCCGCCAACGCTGAGATTACCGACGCTGATCACCGGACGCTGCAGACGACGACGGGCCTCAGGCCGGCGCTCGTACCAACGGCGGCGAGCCCAGGCGGCCTGTGCGTAAAGAAGGTCAAGCAATGGGTCTGAACGGCCGCACGTTCGGCGGATACGACGTCGTCGGATCCCGGGGGAGGAGCTCCGTGAGCACTTGGATGGATTTGTCTTTGGCGCCGCGATTGGCTTCGACGAGCGCGCGCGCGCCGGCGCCAAGGCGCGCCCGCCGCACCGAATCGGTGATGAGGCTGTGGAGCGTGTCTTCCAGCTCGCGCTCGCCGCGCACCTGGATGGCCGCCCCGTTGCCGGTAAACGCCGCCGCGATTTCGGCAAAGTTCTCCATGTGCGGGCCGAAGACGATCGGCTTACCGAAAACGGCCGGTTCGAGGATGTTATGTCCGCCGGTGGCAACGAGACTCCCGCCGACGAACACGACGGTTGCGATCTGATAAATCGTTGCAAGCTCGCCGATGGAATCGAGAATCACCACATCGGCGCGCGGCTCGGCATCGATCGCCAACTCGGTGCGGAGAACGGTCTTCAGCCCTTCCTCTCGACTCATTCGCGCGACGTCCTGAAACCGTTCGGGATGGCGCGGCGCCAGCACGAGCAGCGCATTGGGCGCGGCGGACCGCAAGCGGCGAAATGCGCGCAGCACTGCCGCTTCTTCGCCTTTCATGGTGCTGCCGGCGACGAGCACCGGACGAGCTGCCGGAACGCGAAAGTGGCGCAGCACGCGATCGCGCGCGCGTGTGTGCATGCTCGGCGCGAGCTCCAGTGAGTCGAACTTGAGACTGCCCGTGACTGTCACGGTCGACGGATGTGCACCGAGATCGATGAAGCGGCGCGCCGATTCCTGGCTCTGCACGCAGAAACGATCGATGTCCGAGAGGACACGACGCATGAACCCGCGAACGAAGCGATAGCGCGAATAGGAGCGTTGCGACACGCGACCGTTCACCACTGCCGTCTTGATTCCGCGACGCCGGCATTCGCGCAGCAGGTTGGGCCAGATCTCCGTTTCCATCATGACGAAGAGCCGCGGCCGCACCAGGTTGAGCGTTCGGCGCACGAAAATGTCGAGGTCAAAGGGAAAATAGAAGACGGCGTCAACGTCCTGCGTGCTGCGCCGAGCGAGCTGCTGGCCGGCAAGCGTGGTGGTCGACAGGAAAATTCGCAGTCGCGGATAGTGCACTTTGAGATCGCGCACGAGCGGCCGCGCGGTCAAGACTTCTCCGACCGAGACGGCGTGAATCCAGATCGAATGCTCCGCGTCGATGTTGAACGAAATGGGGAGGAACCCCATCCGTTGACCGAGGCTCGCGACATACTTCTTGTAGCGGATCGCCTGATAGAGGAACCAGGGCGAGACCACCACAAAAAACGCGAGCACGAGAACGCTGTAAAGGAAATACATTGAGGGACTTACAACCGCTGCAGTATAGACGCCGATTTGACCACCTGCAAGGCGCGCTATATAGAATGGTCTGTTCTGACCTGGTACTCGGGCCGCTGCGGGAGGAGCCGAATGGCAATCAGAGTGGGGATCAATGGGTTCGGGCGCATCGGGCGCAACATCATGCGCGCAGCCCTTGGCGACAACAACGTTGATTTCGTGGCCATCAACGACATCACGGATGCCAAAACGCTGGCGCATCTCCTCAAGTACGACTCGGTGCTCGGCAATCTCGACCGCACCATCGAAGCCAGGCCGGACGCGATCAGCGTCGATGGCGACGAGTTCAAGGTGCTGGCGGTCAAGGATCCCGCTCAGTTGCCATGGAAGGACCTCGGCGTCGACGTGGTCTTTGAATCCACGGGCAAATTCACTAAGCGCGACGATGCGGCGAAGCACCTTACCGCCGGCGCGAAGAAGGTAATCATCACCGCCCCGGCCACAGGCCCCGACGTGACGCTCGTTCTCGGCGTCAACGATTCGTGCTACGACAAGTCGAAGCATCACGTCATTTCCAACGCGTCCTGCACGACCAACTGCATCGCGCCGCTCGCCAAGGTCGTACACGACAACTTCTCGATTCGCAAAGCGTGGATGACAACCGTGCACGCGTATACCAACGATCAGCACCTGCTCGATTTGCCGCACAAAGACCTGCGGCGCGCGCGCGCGGCGGCACTGTCGATTATTCCGACCACCACCGGCGCGGCTAAGGCGGTGGGCGAAGTGATGCCCGATCTCAAGGGCAAGATCGATGGCATCGCTATGCGCGTACCGACGCCGAACGTGTCGGTCGTCGATCTGGTCGCGCTGGTCGACAAGAAAACGACTGGCGAAGGGGTGAACGCCGCGCTCAAGGCCGCGGCCGACGGTCCGCTGAAGGGGATCATGCAGTTTGTGACGGAGCCGCTGGTGTCGATCGACTTCCGTCGCAATCCCCACTCGTCGATCGTCGATGCCGAGTATACGAAGGCGATGGACGGCGATTTCGTCAAAGTGATGGCGTGGTACGACAACGAGTGGGGATACTCGTGCCGCTGCGTCGATCTGCTCAAACTCGTTTTGTAGTGGCGCGCGCCGCCTTGTCGCAGCGCTAGCCGCGCGGTTGCAACCATGCAGAAATACACGATTCGCGATCTGCCCGTTCGCAGCAAACGCGTCTTCATGCGCGTCGATTTCAACGTTCCGCTCGAGGACGGCCGCATCACCGACGACACGCGGATTACGGCGTCGCTTCCCACGATCAATTACGCGCTCGAGCAAGGCGCGACGGTCGTTCTTGCCTCGCACCTCGGAAGGCCCAAGGGGAAGCCGACCCCTGAATTCAGCATGAAACCGGTTGCGGCACGCCTGAGCGAGCTACTCGCGCGGGAGATCGCGTTTGCCAACGACTGCGTCGGCGAGGCGGCGCGCGCCGCCGTGGACAACGCGCATGGCGGGTCGAAGGTCGCGCTGCTCGAAAACCTGCGCTTCCACTCCGAGGAAGAGAAGAACGACGACGGGTTTGCCAGGGAGCTCGCCGTGCTCGGCGAGGTCTACGTCAACGACGCGTTTGGCGCAGCGCACCGGGCGCACGCATCAGTGGCCGCGATTGTGCCGCATTTCACGCATGCCGGCGCCGGGCTCCTCATGGAAAAGGAGCTGCGCTACCTGGGCATGGCCGTCGGCAATCCGGAGCGTCCGTTTGCCGGCATCCTCGGCGGCGCCAAAGTGTCCGACAAAATCGAGGTGATCGAGAATCTCCTCGCGAAAGTCGATCGGCTGCTGATCGGCGGGGCGATGGCCTACACGTTTTTCAAGGCGCTCGGCCTGCCCACCGGCAGGTCGCTGGTGGAAGAGGACAAGCTTGGCGCGGCGCGGGACATCGTGTCGCATGCGAAAGCGCGCGGTGTGCAGTTCGGTCTGCCGGTGGATCACGTCGTCGCCAACAAGATGGAAGAGGGCGCCGCGACGGCTGTGCTCGAGGTGAACGACACGTCGATCGGCGATCGCATGGGCCTCGATATCGGTCCCGAAACGACGAGGCTCTACACGCAGTTACTCAGCGACGCAAAGACGGTGGTGTGGAACGGCCCCATGGGCGTCTTCGAAATCGACGCCTTCGCCGCCGGTACGATCGGCGTCGCGAAAGCTGTGGCAGACGTGAAGGGGACGACGATCGTCGGCGGCGGTGATTCTGTTGCGGCCGTAAACAAGACCGGCGTTGCCGATCGGATTACGCATATTTCAACCGGTGGCGGGGCCTCGCTCGAGTTTCTCGCCGGGAAAACGCTGCCAGGAGTTGCGGCGCTCCCGGATCGCGCCTAACACGGAGCCGCGGGCCTTTCGGGCCCGCCATTGATATAGCCGCGGACCTTCCGCGTCCGCTAAGCTTCGGCGACACCGCCGTACGCTTGGCGAAGGCGGACAGGTCCGCCAATCAACTATGCGTCAACCCTTGATCGTCGGTAATTGGAAGATGTTCAAGACGGTCAAGGAGACCGTCTTCTTCATCAAGGAGCTGCGCGGGCTCGTCGGCAACGTCCGCGATGTCGAGGTCGTCGTCGCGCCGCCGTTCACCGCAATCCACTCCGCTGCCGAAGCGGCTCGCAACACCAACATTGCCGTGGCCGGGCAGAATCTTTACTGGGAGCGCGAAGGCCCGTTCACCGGCGAGGTCAGCGGCCCGATGGTTCGGGACGCCGGCGCCGAGCTCGTGATCATCGGCCACTCCGAACGACGCACGCTGTTCGGAGAGACCGACCTGATCGTCAATCGCAAGCTCCGTGCGGCGATTGCTGCCGGTCTCATCCCGATCGTTTGCATTGGCGAGACACTCGAACAGCGTGAGGCGAACCAAACGTTGGATGTGCTCGACAGCCAGGTGCGTCAAGGCCTCGACAACGTGACCTCCGCCGAGCTCGCCGAACTCGTCCTCGCGTACGAACCGGTCTGGGCGATCGGCACAGGCCGCACCGCCACCTCCGACCAGGCGCAGGAGGCGCACGCGCACATCCGCACGCGCTTACGTCAGTGGTTCGGCGCCGACGCCGCCGATCGGTGTCACATTCTCTACGGCGGCAGCGTCAAGACCGACAACATCGCAGAGTTGATGGCGCAGCCGGATGTTGACGGCGCGCTCGTCGGCGGTGCCAGTCTGGAAGTGCGGACGTTTGCCGAGATTATTCAGAAGGCGCGTCGCTGACCGCTCGCGGGTCATGCGGCTCTCCATGCACCACAAGACGCGGAGCAGCATGACGATGACGCCAACGGCGCGTGCCGCGTCGCGGTGTGTTCACGTGCGGTCTTTGGCGCCGGCGAGTGGCCCGTGCAGCACCGAGGCGCGGCGCTCGATCCATCCGTGCGAGCATCGGCGGCACTCGTAGGCAATTCTCGCTCCGCGCATGATCATGTCGAACTCTGTATTGCCACAGCGGGGGCACTGCGCGTCGTCGCGGCGGCGCTCGCGAACCGATGACGTTTCGTGGTCTGTGTCCGTGGGCAGACGCAGCGGCGGGCCTAAGAGGCGTCCGCGTTTGTCTGCGTTTTCGCGCCAGACGCAGCAACCGTCACGAAGTTGCCTGGCCGCGGTAAGTGCAGCACGAAGCGATGGAAAGGTTCCGCCCAGTGGACGGCGAGTGAGTGCATCAACGAGCACAACCTCCCCGCGCTGCGACGCAGCAGCATCGGTGATGAGCACGTCACCCGGTTGCGGTGCAAACATGACCAGTCGCGTTCCGAAGCTGCGATGTAAAGAGGAACAATCGTAGCCGTTCGCGGCTGCGTCGTCTGTCGGGTTTAGCCGCAGTGTCAGGTTGTAACGTATGCGACAGTTTTGTTGCTGGCGATAGCTGCCATGATGCGACAACTTTGTAACTGCCGGTAGCGACGACCTCGGACCACACCGGAATCCAAGGCAGCGACCCTGGATGGCTGCGAAATTCAGCATGAGACGTTTAGTGTGTGTCAGGAGACTCGCGTCACTTCGCGCGCGGGCTTGTCCTCGCGCGCCCCGACAAACGATGCGTGCCGAAGATTTCCTCCCGCCGTCCATTCGGTGAACGCCACTTCGATCACAACCGCCGGCGTCACCCACCGCAGCATCTTCATGTCTTCGGCGGTGATACCTTCGCCCCAATGGCTCTTGCCCGTGCTGTTGGGAAGGTTGGCGAAGGGACAGCGCGCGATTGTCAGGGGCGCGATGCGCCGCCAGATATCCGCTCGCGTTTCCGGCGTGAAGCCCGCACGCACCTTCCCGGCGTAGAAGAATTTCCGGCGCTCGTAATAGCCAACCAACACAGAATCGAACGTCTTGCCGGCGGGTTTGTAGCCAGCGATGACGAATTCCTGGCGCTTACTGAACTTGACCTTGCGCCACGCGTGGCTGCGGCGGCCCGGTTCGTAGATCGAATCCTCGCGCTTGGCGATCACGCCCTCGAGTCCGGCGCCGCGCACGGCGCGCTCGATCTGCTCGGCCGCACCGGGTAACGGCGCGGACAGCAGGATTGGCGATGCGAACTTCAACTCGTGCAGTGCTCGACGCCGTTCGCGCAGTGGTTTCTTGCGGTAATCGCTGGCGTCCAAGTGCAGCAGATCGAATGCGTAGAACACGATCCCGACTCGCACCACGCTGCGATGCTGAAGCGCCTGAAAAGATGGGACGCCATGCTCGTCGAGCGCGACGATCTCGCCATCGACGATCGCGTCCTGACCAGTCAGCGACGACGCCGCGGCGGCGAGGTGCGGGTAGTCAGCGGACAGATCCTTCAGGTTGCGGGAGATCACTCGAACGCGTGGACCGTCTTTGACGAGTTGCGCGCGGTAGCCGTCCCATTTGACCTCGTAGGTCCAGTGATCGCCCACGGGCAACCTGGATGCGTTTGTCGCCATCATCGGCAGCACGGGAACGAGCGCCACGGTTGACAGCGTAGCAGCCCGAGGCACGACTCGTCGCGGCCCACTCCGGGAGGGTCGCGCTCCAACGCTTCAGCAGCCGCTCGCGATTTGAGCAGTAGCGTGCGTAATTGAAAGGCTCGGAATGCACGAGCGACAGAGAGCGGCGACTGGCGATGTACCGCGGACCAGTCCCTGGTTGTCGGCTCGGGAGTAACCTTAAAGGAGGAACTTCAGGCCAACATGCCAGCGAAGCTTCGCCTCAAACCGCCGAGAAAACCAAACAGTTGGCTTCGCTGCCATATGTCTTTTTTGCCCCGCTCCGCGGGGCCTAGACATCTCCTAAGGCGCCAGGAAAACTTGCTTCAAATATCACGCTCTCAGCCTTAGGAGATGTCAAGAGCGATTCCTTGAGGAAGTGTCATGCTGATCAAATTTACAGATCCGCCGCCGCATCCATCTCCCCACCGACCACAGCCGGAAGAGCCCCAACTCGCCCGAGTTCAGCCGCCGATGGTTTACGTGTACGAGAAGCAGCGATGGGAATACAAGGTGATCTTCCAAAGTGCACTGTCCGAGGAGGAACTGAACGCGCAGGGGGCGGAAGGCTGGGAGCTGGTTGGTTTGGTCGCGCTGCCGGAGAACACGCGGTTCTACTTCAAACGGGCTCGAACGTAGAACCCCGCGATCGCGGCAGCCGACGAGCGTCGCCGAGGGTCGCCGACTGGGAGAACCGACCGTGGGCATGCGCGTGAAGCCGGC
>JBKPDL010000058.1:0-25973 GCA_046727855.1 Acidobacteriota bacterium | reverse complement strand
CTGAAACCACAGCCGCGCGAAGTGCTGCACCCGGCGATCGCCCGCGTCCAGACCGGCGTCGCCGATGTTGCGGCCGATGGATTCGGCCGGATCGATGTACTCGAACTGGTTCATCACCTTGGCGAGCCGATCGATGAGCGCGGCATCGAGCGACAGCGCCTTGCCGACTTCGCGCGCGGCGCTGCGGCCGCGATAGGTGATCACGTTGGCCGTCATGCCGGCGCCATGCTTGCCGTAGCGTTCGTAGACGTGCTGAATCACGCGCTCGCGCCGGTCGCCGCTCGGCAGATCGAGATCGATGTCGGGCCACTCGCCGCGCTCTTCCGAAAGAAACCGCTCGAACAGCAGATCCATGCCGACCGGATCGACCGCCGTAATTCCGAGGCTGTAGCACACGGCGCTGTTGGCCGCCGAGCCGCGGCCCTGCACGAGGATGTCCTGCTGCCGCGCGTAATTGACGATGTCCCAGACGATCAGGAAGTAGCCGGCGAGCTCGAGCTTCTCGATCAGATCGAGCTCCCGCGCAATTTGCGCGCGCGCGCGATCGTGATACGGCCGGTACCGCTCGCGCGCGCCGATCGCCGCGATCTTGCGGAGAAACGACATCTCGGTTTCGCCCGGCGGCACCGGATAGCGCGGAAAGCGATAGCCGAGATCGTTCATGGTGAACTGCAGCCGCTCGGCGAGCGCTTCTGTGGCCGTGATCGCATCCGGACGATCGGCGAAGAGGCGCGCCATCTGTGCCCGCGGCTTGAGATAGCACTCGGCGTTGGCCGCGAGCAGACGGCCGGCTGCATCGAGCGTGGTGTGCTCGCGGATGGCGGTGAGCACGTCGCAGAGCGGCCGCTCCTCGGGCGACGAGAAACGCACGCCGCCCGTGGCGACGAGCGGCACGCGAAACGCGTCGGCCAGGCATGCGAGCGTGTCGTTGTCGTCTTCCTGTTCGCGGCGGAGATGACGCTGCAGCTCGACGTAGACGCTGTCGCGGCCGAAGAGGCCAATCAGGCGATCGAGTAGCCCGCCGACGCCATAGCGTTCGGCGGCCAGCAGCGGGCGACCGGCCATGGCGATGAGGCCGCTGGTGTAGCCCTCGAAATCGTCGAGCGTGAGCGCGCCCTCGCCTTTCGGCGCGCGCAGCTTCATGCGGGTGACGAGGCGGCAGAGATTGCGCCAGCCGTCCTGTGAGGCCACGAGAATACTCAGTGGCCAAGTGCGGTCGACGCTCGACGCTCGACGGTCGACGGTCGGTCGGCGGTCGGTGGTCGGTTGCCGGTCGGCAGCCCCGTCGACCGGCGACTGATGATTGTCGACCGTTAATTCGGCGCCGATAAGCGCGCGAATGCCGGCGGCTTTGGCAGCAATGTGGAAGCGAGGCGCGCCGTACACGCCGTCACGATCGAGCAGCGCCACAGCGGGATACCCAAGCGCCGCGGCACGTTCGACGATCGTTTCGGGAAGCGACGCGCCGCGCAGGAACGAGAAGGCGGAAGAGGTGTGAAGCTCGATGTACATCCGAATTTGGCGATTTCGAGATGTGGAGATTTGGAGCCAATCTGGAGATTTTTAAATCTGGAGATTTTAAAATCTGGAGATTTTAAGTCTGGAGATTTTAAAATGTGGAGATTTGCGAAATTTGGCAATCTCCAAGTCAACTCCAAATCTCCACATCGCCAAATCTCCAAATTCAGTCCACCACCCCCTCGATAAACCACTGACCAACATTACGCTCGACAAAAATGCGATACGCCGTGCCGCTATCGAGCAGGACGTCCCACTCGTCGCGGTCCCAGGCAGTCGAGGGCTGGTGGGGCTGGTCGGGCGTATGAAGCGTGCTTTTTCCTCCCTGCCCTCCCTGCCCATCGTTCCACCACTCGCCAGATGTGCGCCACGGCCCTGCCGATTGCGACACGACGCCACCCGTGACGCCGCGGCGATCGACCATCACGCGCACAGGGCGGCCATCTTCCATGCGGACGCGCACAGGGATCGGGAGGCGGAATCTGCGCAACGCTGTACCAGGTGCGACCGGTGCAGAAGGTGCGGTGCGCTGCGCCGGTGCCACGGATGTCTCCGGTGCACTGAACGCTGCCATCTCAAACACGCCGGGCCTCCACGAATCGACCAGTCGCGGCGAGCCGACGTGGCCTTCGCCCATCAGCGCCGTCAACCGCGCGATCAGCGTGGACACCTGCTCGGGCGACGGTTGCGCGCGTTCGTAGAGCGTCCACTGCAGCACCTTGGCGGGCGTCGGCTCGATCAGCACGCGCACGCGATCGATCGCGGCCGACGGTGGATTCGATTCGAGATCGAGCAGCACGAGCGTGCGCAGCGTTTTGGGATCGCGCATGGGCGCCGGCAACTGCACGGTGCGCGCGTAAACCTCGCGCGTGGTGAGCCGGAGGTGCGTGTGCAGAATCGCGGCGCCGCGATCCGCGCGTTCGAGGCGTTCCGATAAGGGATCGAACAAGCGCGCGAGCACGAACGACAGCGGTTCGAGCCCCTCGATCGGCCATTCGAGCTCGAGATGCCCTTCGAACGGATCCTCTGGCACGCACGCTACCAACGGACCCTGATCTTCTCCCCGCGCGAGACGCTGCCAGGTGACGCCGCGCGCACCGAGCCGTTCGTACACCTCGCCCGGAGCCAGGACGGCAAGCGCACCGAGCGTCTTCACGCCCCAGCGCCGCAGCACGTCGAGCAGCGATTGAATTTCCTTCAGCGCCAGCGACGCTTTCGGCGGCGTCATCATCGCGCGCTTGGCCATCTTGGTGAGGCGCGCGGCGTGCGCGTCGCGCGGATGCTGCCAGCCACCTCCGCATTTGGCGTGCGGAGCGCGTGCCGCCTCTGATGTTCGATCGAGGCACGACTGGAAATACGGAAGCACATCTTCCATTTCCGCGACGTGCGGAGGAACGGTCCCACGTTGCAGCCGCTGCGGGAGCGGCGTGCCCACCGACCGCTGACCGTCGACCGTCTGCGGGTGGCGCAGTTTTTCGAGTTCGCCAAGGAGCGACACTTGCAGCGGGGCGAGTGCGGCGGGCTGTTCCTCAATCGAAACCACGCTCAGCCCCGTACGGCCAAGGGCAAGGAGCGCGGCGGCGGTTTGCGATGGCGCCATCGCGATGCGCACCGGCGCCCCGCCCATGGCCGCGCGCAGCTGCTCGCCAATTTCGCGCGCCGTGCCAAACAGCCGCGAGAGCCCGCAGAGATCGAGCATCACGAGCGGCCCGACAATCTCATAGCGGGGCGTGAAATCCTGCGCCGCTTTCACGACATCGGATTGCGGCGCGCGCGACGAATAGAGACACGCAAACATAGCGATCTCTGAAGTTAGAGATTTGGCGATGTGGAGATTTGGAGATGATTTGGAGAATTCGTGATTTGGGGATTTGGGATGTGGAGATTTGATGTGCGATGCGCACGCGTGGTCGTTTCGAGCGCGACAGCACCAGTCATTGTTCGCCGTGGCGACGAGAGTCGTAATGCAATGTTTACCCCTGCCAGGCGCCGCGAACGGTCATGCGCGCCGGCGAATCGCACCGCTCGACTCGCTGACGCTCGCTCGGGGCAAGCCGCACTTTGTGCACCTTCGCACCACACCGCATCTTCCGCACCTCTTGCGCCTCCCACACCCGCCGCACCCGTCTCGATCGTCACTCCAGCGGCACTTCGTGCTAACGGCATCGGCGCCAGCAGCACACAGGCCGTGTCGCTTCCCTCGATCACCCGCTGTATCCGCAGCCATGTCGTCATGGGAATGCGGCGCAGGCCAACGGCCGGCACGTCGGCGATGTCGAACACGACCGCCGTACACACGCGCGCTTGCAGGACGAGATTGAGTGCCTTGAGCGCCCCGTCGATCGTCCGTTCGAGCAGCGTCCCCGGCCCTTCGACCGCGCGTGCGCCCGGCAGCCATGCCGGATCGACGGCGCCGGCGGTTTTCGAAATTGCCTGTCCACGCACCCACAGCAAGCGCGAGAGATCGATCCCGCATGCCGCGCCCGAGGATGGATCGAAGCGATCGAATGTGTCGACGAGACCGACGGTTTCGCCGCGGAGTGTGGCGGCGGCAAGCCACGCCCACACAAGGCTGGTACGGCCGGATGACACGCTGCCGACCACTTCCGACAGATGGCCGCGCGGGATGCCGCCGAGGAGCCGCGCGTCGAGTGCCGGCAGATCAAAGGCGGCAAGCACGTCGTCGCCAGGACCGGCGGGGATGGCGGTGGTGAGGGTGCGGTCGAGCTTTTTCGCGCGGAGTAACCCTTCCAGGTGCTCACGCGCATCACGTGCGATGGGTGCGGGAAGTGCGGAAGATTCGGTGCGGTGCACCGGTGCGACGGCAGGTGCCATGGATGGATGACCTTTCTTCGCCTTAACTTCGCCTATAGTTATAGGGCGAATCAAAAGCGAAAGTCAAGCGGGACTGATACGATCTACCCGCTTTGCTCGCACTGGTTCTTCAAGCTGGCCGTCGCGTCATGGCAGCGTTGGCCTACCGCGACTTTCGCCTCCTCTGGTTCGGCGCGCTCACGTCGAGCATCGGCACCTGGATGCAGAAAGTGGCGCAAGCCTGGTTGATCGTCACACTCACCGGCACGGCGTCGGCGTTCTTCCTCGGACTTGATTCGTTTCTCGGTGAGCTGCCGATCCTGCTCTTCATCCTGATCGGCGGCGTCATCGCAGACCGCTACAACCGGCGGCGTCTCATGTTGATGTCGCAATTTGTTCAGATGACGGCAGCGTTCATGCTCGCCGCACTCGTCGGGACCGGGGTCGTCCGGGTCTGGCACATCCTCGTGCTCTCGGCGCTTACCGGGTTTGCGCAGGCCTTTGGAGGTCCCGCGTATCAGTCGCTCATTCCGCTGCTCGTCGAGAAGCAACACCTGCCCAACGCTGTGGCGCTCAACTCGATTCAGTTCAATCTGGCACGCGTCATCGGACCGCTGATTGCCGGCGCCGCGCTCGCGGCGTTCGGCATGGTCGCCTGCTTCGGGTTGAACGGGTTGTCGTTTCTCGTCGTGATTGCCGCCATCCTGGCACTGCGCGTCGAACATGCGCCGAAGCCCACGACCTCGCGCATTCGCGATCAACTCCAGAGCGGTGTGCGTTACGTGCGCAATCAGCCGCAGCTCGTCATGTTGACGTTCATCGGTTTCGTGACGGCGTTTCTTGGATTCCCGGTGCTGACGTTTCTTCCAGTGATCGTGAAAGACGTGTTCAATCAGGACGTCGGTCTTTACACGCGGTTGATGACGTTTGCCGGCGCCGGTGCGGTACTCGGCGCGCTGGTGGTGGCATGGATCGGCAAGCATCGTCACATGGGACTGATGCTGCTGGTGCTGCAAGGCATGTTCGGACTCTTCGTGATCGCGCTTTCCTTCTCGCGGGTGATCGTGCTCACCGAAGTGCTGCTCTTCGTGGCCTGGTTCCTGCTCGTAATGTGCATGTCGCTCACGACGTCGCTGGTGCAGCTGCTCGCGCCGGCGGAGCTGCGCGGCCGGGTGGTGAGCATCTATATGGTGGCGTTTCGGGGCGGCTCGCCGATTGGCGGTCTGGTTGCGGGATGGCTGGTGACGCTGCTTGGATCGGCGCCGACGGTGTTGGCGATCAACGGCGCGCTGCTGGTGATTATCGCGAGCGTCGCGTTGACGCGCGATCACGGGTTACGTGAGGTTTAGGCCGCAGATAGGGAACGCAGATGGGAACGCAGATGGGAACACAGATAATTTTGGACGCAGATGGACGCAGATAAACGCAGATAGGAACGCAGATAAAACGCGGATTTGAATTTGGATCCTGTCGAGTGCTGCGGCCCTTCAGTGCGTCCGGTCGTTCTGACAGGCCGCGGCGGCGCCGAGATCCGCCACCCTCATCTGCGTCATCTGCGTCATCTGCGTCCAAGAGCTGCCGGGCAGCTGCCGGCGTTAGCGCACCAGCTGATGGAGCGGCAGCGTCCACTTGAGCGGCACTGACTGCGGCGAGTAGCAGATCTTGTCGTCACAGGCCTGATACTTCACTTGCCCGCTGATTGTGACGCTCTGCTGATTCGCAAGCAGCTTCTGCACTTCCGGCGTCGCCAGGATTGTGACGTCCTGCACCAGACGAAACGGCTTGAGATACACCTCGACTCGCTCGTCGAGCGGCTTGAAGTGGTAAATCTCCGATCCCGGATACGTGAGCGGCGCCGTTCGCAGCCACGGCTGCGGATCGATCGCGACGCTGATGACTTGATATCCGTGTTTGCCCGGCGCGTAGACGTGCATGTGAGGGCGCGGCTCGATATCGAAGGCGATAGACAGGCGCTTACCAGGGACGGCTTCCGGATCGCTCACGGCTGCGGTCACCAGCAAGTGCCGCGTCTCCGCCGACACGACAGGACCAAACGGCGTCGCCCCTTGCCGCACGAGGATGCTCGCGGCGGTGTTGCGTTCCTGATACGCATCCTCGAAGTGTCGCGCGCGCACGATGCCCTTGCGATCGAGCATGAACGTCCCTGGATACGGCACACCGTAGGCGCGCGTGCCGCGCTCCACCGTCGTGTTGAACAGTCCGTATTGCTTGATGATGGCGGAGCCGGCATCCGCGATCAGCGGAAATGTGATCCCTCGGGCCTCACTGAACTTGCGCAACGTCTCCGGAGAGTCGTAGCTGATCGCCGCAAGCCCCAACCCGCGCCGCTTCAACTCCTCGTACCGGCCTTGCAGCTCCACGAGCTGCGTCTTGCAGTAGGGTCACCAATCCGCCGAGCGAAAGAAGACGAGCATGAGCCCGTCGCGGCCCATGAGGGTTTGCAGCGTCTGCGCCCGACCTAGCTGATCCACGCCAGCGAAGTCGTGAGCCGCCGTGCCGATTTTCGGACCAACAGCGCTGAGGTCAGGCATTTGAGCCCGCACCAGTACAGACGCGGTGAAGGCAAACGCGAGCGCAACGGTCCTCATGGAGCTTTGATGGTATTCGATATTCGAGTGTTTCAGAGAGGGCATGGAGAGACGACGCGGAGGCGGGCGGCCCATGCGCCCGCCGCCTCCGCCGGGGGATAACTTAGTGTCGTTTCGCCGCTTCGTAGATGGACGCCGCCCCGCCGCCGATCGCAGCGCCGATGAGCGCGCCCTTCTTGCCGCCCATGATGCCGCCGATGCCGGCGCCACCAGCCGTGCTGCCGCCGATGATCATTGCGGTTTTCTTCCACGAGCGGCCGCTGCGAACTTCTTCCGACTGCCGCGACACGCGAACCGGCTCGGTATAGACCTGACGCACCACTCGCGGCCGGACCGTTTGCGTGCGCACCACGGGGCGCGTCACGATGTCGGACTGGGCGTAGGCCGTGCGGCCGTCGACGTAGCTGCCGTCAGGGGCAAACACGCTGCGCGTGCTCGCGCACGTGACTTCCGCCACCTCGCGACCAGCGACGATCGAGCGACGGACCACTGCTTCCTGCTGCGGCTCGCACTGCACCAGCGTCGGTGCATTGGTTGTGGCGGTGCTCGCGCCCCGCGCCTCGGCCACGGTCAGTGCCCGCGGCGCATTCGCCGCTTGCATCGCCCATGGATCGGCAGGCGCTGTCCGCCCCTGGGCCGAGGCCACGAGCGCCAGCGTGCCCGCCGCCAAACCACCCAGGGCCGATCCGAGAATGGCTTTCATCATGGTCTTGCAGTCCTCCCTGCTGCGCTTGGTCCAAGGAGCATGCCATGTGCGGACAGACCGGAAAAATCGCGGTTTCAGCGATTTAGCCGTTCTCGAGTGCCTTCGATCGTCTTCGAACGGGCTCAGCCCTGAAGCCTCACGGGGACACTCGTCTATACTCTGGTCGCGGACCTAAAGGTCCGCGCTACATGTGGAAAAGCGCAGGTGAACGTCCCGCGACACGTGCAAAAAGGCGGACCTGAACGTCCAGGTATATGGGTAAAAGGCGGACCTAAAGGTCCGTGCTACGTACGTAAACGGCGCACCCAAAGGTCCGCGCTACGTCTGGACCTAAAGGTGCGCCCTTACGTACGTCGTGTCTCGGACAAAAAGTCCGCGGCTGCTTGAAGCGTGTTGATGCCATGAGCCGAATCCTCGTCGCTGAGGACGACCCCGATATCGCGAGCCTGCTCGCACACTACCTGCAAAAGGCCGGCTTCGACGCCGACGTCGTCACATCCGGACGCGAGGTCGTGCCGCATATTCGTAACACCCCTCCGGACCTGCTGCTGCTTGATCTGATGCTGCCCGGCGTGGACGGCCTCGAGGTATGCCGCGCGGTGCGGAGCGATCAGAATACGGCGTCGATTCCGATCATCATGGTGACCGCCAAAGGTGAGGAATCGGACCGCATCGTCGGGCTCGAGCTCGGCGCCGACGACTACATCACCAAACCGTTCAGTCCCGGCGAGGTCGTCGCACGCGTGCGCGCCCTGCTGCGGCGGACCACGCGGTCTGGTTCGGCAGAGAGCCCGCTGGTCTATGGGCCGATCATTGTCGACATCGATCGCCATGTCGTGCGTCTCGACCATCGCGAAATCAAGCTCACCGCCAAGGAATTTCTCCTCCTCCAGTATTTGATGCAGCACCGCGGGCGCGTCCTCTCGCGCGACCTGCTGCTCACCGATGTGTGGGGATATTCCTACACTGGCGGTACGCGCACGGTGGACGTCCACGTCCGGCGCCTGCGCGAGAAGGTGCCATTCCTCGAAGACGCGCTCATCACGGTCAAGCAATTCGGCTACAAGTTGATGGAACCTGCACCGGGTGGCCGGTCAGGCGCGTAATCGCGTTGCGTTTTCACTTTCGACTGACAGTCTTCTTCACGGCGTTTGGCGGCGCAGTCCTCGCGTTTGCCTTTGTGCTCATGACGGTCGCGCCGGTCGCCGTTGGCGAGGTGCGCACACGGCTGTTCACGGTCACCATCTTGGGTATCGGCGGCGCGATCGTGGCGGGGTTCGTGGTGGCGTCGGCGCTTGCGGCTCCGTTGGAACAGCGCGTGAACGCAATTCTCGAAGTGGTGCGCCGCTACTCCGTCGGCGACCTGCGGCGCGCCGCACCCGATTACGGCGACGATGAGATCGGCGAGATGGCACGCGCCATGGATGCCGCCATCCAGACGCTCGGCCAGCGCATCGACGAGCTGTCGCGCGATCGCACGCGGATGGTCGCGATTCTCTCCAGCATGGTGGAAGGCGTGCTCGTCGTCGACGAGCACGGCCGCTTACAGCACGTCAACGAGGCGGCGCGGCGCATGTTGCGCATGGACCACGACCTCGCAAACCGCACCTACGTCGAGGCGATCCGTCATCCCGGCATCGTCGAAGAAATTAACGCCGTGCTCGCCGGTCAGCAGTCTCAAGGACTCGAGTTCTCATTGATTCGCGACGTCAACCGTATTTTCGTCGCGCGCGTTGCGCCAGTAGTGTCGGTCGGACGCGGCGTCGTGGTCGTCCTGCACGACATCACCGATCTGCGTCGCGCCGATCAAATCCGTCGGGATTTCGTCGCCAATGTCTCGCACGAGCTGCGCACGCCGCTCACGGCCGTCAAGGGCTACGTCGAAGCCTTGCTCGACGATCCCGACGATATCGACACGCGCGACAAGTTTCTCGAGATCATCCATCGCCAGACCAGCCGCATGGAACGGCTTGTCGCGGATCTGCTGCGGTTGGCGAGGATCGATGCCGGGCAGGAGGCGATCGAGTTCGCGCGCTGTGATGTTGGAGAGCTCATCGCCGATCTCGTCAAGGACTTCGAGGCCGCGGCGAGCGAAAAACAGCAGACCATCCGGGTCCACGTACATCCGGACGCGTGCGCCATAGTCGTCGATTCGGCCAAGCTGCACGACATACTTCGCAACCTGATCGAGAACGCCGTTTCCTACACGCCCGCAGGCGGCACCATCGACATCGAGACGAAGTTGGCGGGCAGTCGTTACCAGATCACGGTTGCCGACAATGGGCCCGGTATTCCGCCCGACGATCTGTCACGGGTCTTCGAGCGGTTCTATCGCGTCGATAAGTCGCGCGCCCGCCCGGGCGGCACAGGGCTCGGTCTGGCCATCGTGAAGAATCTCGTCAACGTGATGCAGGGCGACGTGATCGCAGCCAATGGTGAGACCGGGGGCGCGATCTTCACCGTGAAGCTGCCGGTGCGTGAGGCGCCGGAGGCGTGACAATCTCGCTTACGGCATCCCCACCGCGCTCAAAACAAAGAACGTGACGGCGGCAATCATGGCTGATGCCGGAATCGTCAGTACCCACGCCCACACGATACGGTGAGCGACGCCCCAGCGGACGGCGGACAGGCGGCGCGTCGTACCGACCCCGATGATCGCACCGGTGATGGTGTGCGTCGTACTCACCGGGACGCCAAGCGCGGTTGCCGCGAAGATCGAGAGCGCACCACCCGTTTCCGCGGCAAAGCCACCAACCGGCTGCAGGCGCGTGATCTTCTGGCCCATCGTATGGATGATGCGCCAGCCGCCGGATAGCGTGCCTAGACCGATCGCCGCGTGCGCGAGCAGGACGATCCACCAGTCGATTCTGAACTCCGAGATCAAGTTGCCGGCGTAGAGCACGCCAGCGATGATTCCCATCGTCTTCTGCGCGTCGTTCGCGCCGTGATTGAGGCTATAAGCTGCCGCCGAGACAAGCTGCAGACGGCGGAACCAGTTGTCCACACGACCCGGCGTGAAGCCGTTGAAAATCCAGAGAATTGTCACCATCAGGATGAACGCCGCGACTCCGCCGATGACCGGCGACAACACGATGAAGATCAGCGTCTTGGTCCAGCCGCCCTGCACGATCGCCGCGGCATAGCCGACCTTGGCAACCGCGGCACCGGCATAGCCGCCGATGAGCGCATGCGATGAGCTCGTGGGCAAGCCGTAGTACCACGTGATCAGGTCCCATACGATGGCGCCGACCAGGCCCGCCATGATCACGGCGAAGGTGACGATCTCGATGTTGACCATGCCGGCGCCAACCGTTTTGGCCACCTCGGTGCCGAAGAAAAACGCCGCGATGAAGTTGAAAAAGGCCGCCCAGATCACGGCTCTTCCCGGCGAGAGCACGCGTGTCGAGACCACGGTCGCGATCGAGTTCGCCGCGTCGTGGAAGCCGTTGATGAAGTCGAAGACGAGCGCGGTGAGGATGATGAGAACGACAATCAGGAGTTCGATCACGGCGTCACCCGTGCTTCACGACGACGCTTTCAAGAACGTTGGCGACGTCCTCGCAGCGATCGGTCGCCTCTTCGAGCAGGTCGAGCATCTCCTTCCACTTGATGATGGTGATGGCGTTCTTTTCCTCCTCGAACAACTTGCGCAGCGCCTCGTCGTGGATCTCGTCGGCGGCGTTCTCGAGGCGGTTCACCTCGACACCGCGCTCGTACACGCCGGTTCTTTTTTCGAGTGCCTCGACCGCCACCCGCACTTGCATCGTCGATTGCCAGATCAACGAGCTCAGCTCGCGAACGCCGAACTGAACCGACGTCATCCGGTATCGGCGCATCACCGCGGCCGCCGCATCAATCGCGTCCATAATATCGTCGAGCTTCGAGGCCAAGGCGTGGATATCCTCACGGTCGATCGGCGTGACGAACGTCTTGTTGAGTCGCTGAATGATGCCGTGCGTCAGGTTGTCGCATTCCTCCTCGATTTGCGTGATTTGCAGCGCTGTATCCCACGCGGGCGGCTCGGAGGCGAGCATTTTTTCCAGGAGGGTGGCGCCGGAAACGATGCGGTCGGCGAGTGCGATGAAATCGGCAAAGAACTTCTCTTCTCGGGGGATCAAGCGGAGGCGCATGGAGCGAGCAGCATGGCACAGAGAGGTTCACGTTGCCTAGCGTGTTACATAGATGTTACAGGCGAGTTTACCCGTTCGAAACGCACCCGTAACAGCCCCCTAACACACGTTTCCTACCGTTGCTGGGATTCGCACCTTCTTGAGGGGTACCCACTACATGAGCCACGTTCGACAGATTGTGCTGGCCAGCATGCTGGCTTGGATCGGCGCGAGTGCGGCGTTCGCGCAGCAAACCGAATCACGCATTGTTGGAAAATTGCTCGATCAGAGCCAGGCGGCTCTGCCCGGCGCAACCGTTACCGTAACTTCGTCCCAGACGGGGGCGGTGCGCACGAGTGTGACGGAAGCCGACGGCACGTACACCGTGACAAACCTTGGCCCCGGCACGTATGTCGTGAAATTCGAGCTGTCTGGATTCAATTCACAAGAGCAGACCGTGGTCCTCGGCGTCGGTCAAGTCAAACCAGTGGATGCGACGATGGGCGTTGCCGCGGTCACTGAACAAGTGACGGTGCAGGCCGAGGCGCCAGTGCTCGACATCTCATCAGCCAAGATCGGCGTCAACGTCTCGCCCGAAGAAGTCGAGAACCTGCCGGTCAACGGCCGCAACTTCGCCAACCTGATGACCCTGGCAACAGGGGCCACCAGCGACGGCAATGGCGGCTGGGCGAGCGTGCGGTTCAACGGCAAATCGAATCAACAGAACTATCTCAACTACGACGGCATCGACGGGACGTACGTGTGGGACGCGAGCCCAGGGTATCTGAACGCCACCGGATCGCAGTTCCGGCTGCAAACGTCGATGGAGTCGGTCGCGGAGTTCCGCGTCAACTCAGGACTCGCGCCGGCGGAGAGCGGCCTCGGGTCGGGTGGCAACATCACTGTCGTCACCAAGAGCGGTGGCAATGCGTTCCACGGATCGGTGTTCGAGTACAGGCGTGATGACGCGCTCGATTCGGCAAGCAAGTACGACGATGTGAAGCAGCCATTGAGCCTCGATCAGTTCGGCGGCTCTATCGGCGGACCGATGCGGCAAAGCCGCACGTTCTTCTTTTTCAGTTACGAGGGCCTTCGGCAGACCACCGGCTTGAGCTTCACGGAAGCCGTGCCGAGTGACGAAGCGCGCCGTCGCATCCTCGCCGGCGAGCCGGTCGGCACTGGCGGCGGCCAGAGTCCTGACCGCACGCGCGCGGTTGCCCCACTGCTGTCCGGCTTCCCACAGGGGACCGTCACCACGTCCAATGCGCTCGTCTCGCTACTCACGCGCGCCAGCGAAGCGGAACAGAAGGAAAACACGTTGTCGTTCCGTATGGATCACCGGTTCAACGATTCGCAATCGTTCTATGCGCGCTACCTGTTCAGCAAGGGCCGACTGGATACGCCCGATCGGACCGTCACCGACCGGCGCGTCCTCGCGCGACAGAAGCCGCAAAACCTCGTCCTCAATCATCAGAGCCTGTTTGGCAGCGGTCTCGTGAACGAAGCAAAAGTCGGGTGGAACGCGCCGGAGACCAGCGCGACCGCATTCGGACCGCCAGGATACGATCCGGTCGGTGTCTCGCTCTCGGGGACGTTCACATCGTCGTCCATCGACGCTCGCGGCACCACCGGTGTGGCGCGCAGCGGTCTGCTGATTCGCGCCACCAGCGCGTCGTCCACTGTGGGCTCGATCTTCGATCCGCGTTCGATCTCGTTCAACGACGCGCTCACGTGGGTCAAAGGACAGCACACGCTCAAGTTCGGGGGCGAGTATCGCAATATCGCGTCGCAATTTCAGTTCCTGGGCAGCACCGAGATCACCTACAACAGCATCAACGACTTCATCGACAACCGGCCGAATGCTGTCGCAGTCGCACTTGACTCGCCCGTGTTCACCCCGGAGCAGTACTACCTGATCGGCTTCGTGCAGGACACGTGGCGTGCAAACGACAAGCTCACGCTCGAACTCGGCCTCCGCTACGACTTCTACTCCGTGGTGCACGAAAAGGACGAGCTGGCGAAGCCATTCTTCGTCGAGGACAACGCGTTCGGCTCCGATCCTGACAACTTCTACGATTCGGACAAGAACAACTTTGCGCCGCGCGTGTCGGCGGCCTATCAGCTCAGAGAGACGACGGTCGTGCGCGCAGGGCTCGGATTGTTCTATGGTCCTGGCCAATTCGAAGATCGCATTCAGCCGATTGAGAACTTCATCGAGCGTCGCCGTGTTGGTGCGGCCGATATTCCGAATAACGGTCTGATGTACCCGGTGTCGCCGGACATCTTGCGCGATTCGTTGTCGGTGCGCGGCTACACGCACGAGCGGGCGGACGAATACAACGTGCAGTATGGCGTCAGCGTGTCGCACGAACTGCCCTCAGAAATCAATGTGACGGTGGGCTACACGGGCAGCAAGGGCAAGGACATGTTCCTGCGCGGCGTAGCCAATACGCTCGACTTCAACACGCGCCAGCGGCAGGACCCCAATGTCGGACAGGTCGATTACAAAACATCCGGCTGCCTCGATGGACTGGTAGTCAACGGCAATCCCATTACCGGTTGCGGCCGTGCCTCCTACGACGCGCTGCAAATCAGCGCAACGCGGCGATTCCGCGCCGGGTTCACCGGTGGGGTCCAGTATCAGTACTCGCGCAACAAGGGCACCACGCAGGGATCGAACGAAGCCGCGACGTCTCAGAACACGTTCGACTACGAGACGGAGTACGGCACCAATCCGCAGGACATTCCGCACACGTTCAACGGATCGGTGGTTTATCTAATCCCCGGTGAGGGTCTGTGGAAAGGCGGCTGGCGTGTCGGTGGCATTGTCAACGCGCGGAGCGGCGTGCCGATCAACGTGACCATCAGCCGGCCGGACAACATCACCGTGAACAACGTCACCGTGACGAACATCCCGGGCGGCAACTCGCGCGGCACGCAGCGGCCCGACCTCGTGCCCGGCGTGGACCCGTACCTGAAGAACGGCGTCCGCTGGCTCAATCCGGCGGCGTTCTCGACACCGCAGCCAGGAACGTTCGGAAACCTGCCGCGCAACTTCCTCCGCGGTCCGAACTTTGCGCAGCTCGATCTGATGTTCAGCAAGGACTTCAGGTTTGCAGCGAGCCAGGCGGTGCAGGTGCGTGTTGAGATGTTCAACATCACGAACCGGTTGAATTACGAGAACCCGGCGGCGGCGCTGCCGAACGGCACGCCTGGGGTTCCGTTCACCGACACGCAGGCGGGGACGTTTGGCTACATGCTTGGCCCGCTCAACCGCACGGTGGGATTAGGCACGGCGCGCCAAACGCAGATCTCGCTGCGCTACATGTTCTAAGCGGGACGTTACGAGATCTAAGCGAGAGGTTACGAGAAACGAGTCTCTGCCGTAAATCGCAGAGACTCGTTTTTCGTACGCGCTCCTCTTCCAAGCGATCACGATTAGCGCTGAAGAGATCTTTTTTCGCGACCTGACCCGGTCAGGCAGGTCAGCCAGATGGCGTATCCAACGACGAGCAACGCCCCACCCAGCGCGCGCGACGAGTCGCCGATGCCGAGGCTCACGCCCGCATAGCTGCGCAGCGCGAACAGCATCGTGTCGGTGGCAGGCGCGAAGTTCAGCGGCCGATTCAAGCGTAACCTTCGCGGATCGAGACATCGACTGCGTCGCGGCTGCTGTGATAGACCACACTCAGGAGGCTGTGCCAGCCGCCAACCATGTCCCACTCGAAGATCCACATCAGCGGCGGCAACTCGAGTCCAGGGATGCGCACTGCGCGCTCCGCGAACGGCCGGATATAAAAGCCCTTGAGCACCGCGTCGCGTGTGTCGGCGAGCACGCGGGTGATCGCGGCAACAACTTTCGGGTCGTCACCGAACCTCGCGCGCGCCCATTGCCGCGCGAGCTCGTCGACGTCAGCATCAGGATTCAGCGCGAGCTGTGACGCGACGAAAACGTTGCTGTCGGTCCACAGCCAGAAGCCATGCAGCGGATAGAGGATCCGCGGCCCAGCGCGAAGCGGTCCGCCAAACTGCGACAGCACGTAGGTGCCGGCGATTCGTGGATTCGCCGCACGAAGCTGCGCAGCGCTCGCGCATGCTCATGGCCGAGAAAGTCAGGGAAAGCGCCGAACCCCTCAAACTCCGGCTTCGCCTGTAGTTCGACGAGGCGTCGATGGCGTCCGCGCGCAAGCGTTCGATTCAGCGGCAAGTAACTGAAAAAATCACCTGCGGTGAATTTCGTCGAGACCACCAACGCCGGCGAGTCGATGTCGCCGAGCACGCTGTCATACACAGTCGGATCAACGTGCAGACGGCCGAGTTGGCCAACGCCGACTGTCCAACTGCGCAGCACGAGGGTTTTGCCTTTCGCTTCGAACACGGGCAGCAGCCCGCGAAGCATCGCGCGTAAATCGGCGGCGGTGCGGACGGCGGGATCGCTTTGGTACGGCCAACCGGCTGTGTTGTAAAGGCCGCCGCCTTCGCCGAATCGAATCACCACGCCCTTCAGGAACGGAAACGTGTCGAACAGTTCCTCCAAGCCCGCTCGATAAGTTGCCCACACCGCTGGATCGGACGCCGCAATACCGCGTGCGCCGGGCGCCATACGCTGCAAGACACGCGAGAGCGGCGGCGTCAACGCCAGCATGTCCATGTCGAGAAACACCTGCATGCCGCGGCGATCGCTCCACTCGAACAATGGCCCGAAGCGCCGGCGCACGGCAGCATGGCGCGCACGAAAAGCACTGTCTGTGTCGTAGATCTCGAAACCACCACCGTCTGGTAACCTCACGCGATCGAAGTCGATGAGTTCGAGGAACAACGGAACCGCGATCGCGTTGTTGCCGTACGCGAGCATGCGCTCAACGTTGCGAACGGGCCGGCGCAGGGTCGGAGCCACTCTGCACGGGCACGAACGGCTCTGCTTGGCGCGGCGCAACGGAAATGCGATACACAGATTCGAACGCCAGTGCGCCCGTGACCGCGATGGCGAAAATGCCGGCGACGATCCGAAGAGACTTGAAAGGCGTCATCGCGCTATACAGTTGTTACAGCCCCGACATGCTGTCATGTAACCGTAAGGGAAGTCCATGCATCTGGTGCACTTGACGCGCCGCACGCGCAAAATTGGCCGCCGATTCCGCGAGGCCCGGATGCTGATCAGGGCCTTCAGATTCCCCTACCAGCCGGTCGCGGTTCATATCATCCCGATTCGGCGATGCAACATCGCCTGCACGTACTGCAACGAGTACGACGACCACTCCGCGCCGGTTCCAACCAGCGAGGTCTTCCGCTGGATCGACCGCCTGGCGTCGTTGGGCACGGGCATCGTGACGCTGAGCGGCGGAGAGCCGCTGATGCATCCCGGCGTCGACGCGATCATTCGTCACATTCGCGCGCGCGGGATGATCGCGACGCTGATCACGAACGGATATCTTCTCAGCCGAGATCGCATCAAGCGACTGAACCGCGCTGGTCTCGACCAGCTTCAGATCAGCATCGATAACGTCCTTCCGGACGACGTCTCGAAAAAAAGTCTCAAGGTGCTGGACCAGAAGCTTCGATGGCTCGCTGCCGATCGCCTGTTCGACGTCACCGTGAATTCCGTGGTCGGCAGCGGGATTCGCAATCCTGAAGATGCGCTCACCATCGCGCGCCGGGCACAGGATCTCGGCTTTTCGACGACTGTCGGCATCATCCACGATGGAGCCGGCCGGCTGCTGCCGCTGCCGGACGAGCAACGCACGATCCTCGAACGGATCGCGGCGGCGGGCAGCTCCACGTTCGACTACGCCAACTACAACCGGTTTCAGAAGAACCTCGCCGCAGGGCTACCCAACGACTGGCACTGTCGCGCCGGCAGCCGATATCTCTATGTGTGCGAGGACGGTTTGGTGCACTGGTGCTCGCAGCAGCGCGGCTATCCGGGCATTCCGCTCGAACGCTACAGCGACGCCGATCTGCGCCATCAGTTCCACGAGGTGAAAAGCTGCGCGCCCTTCTGCACCGTCGGGTGCGTGCATCGAGTCGCACAGGTCGATGAACTGCGCCAGACACCCGAAGCGGCGTTGGCGCAGTGGTTCGCGGCCGCTGCTGATGGCCGCGCGCCACGCGTGCCCGCGTCGATCAGGGTGCTCAAGTGGGCCTTCGTCACGGGTCCACACCGCGACCTGTTTCGCAAGGCCGCCGTTGGCATGTTCGCCGCTACGAGCAGCAGCTCGGTCCGCAGCAAGCCTTAGGGGCCGCAGCGGTTTTTACTGCCCGGACAAACGCGCTCATGAAGCGGCCGTCGAGTGATTCGGCTTGTGCCGGATCGATACCGGCTTCCTCGAGGAAGCTGCGCGCGTCGGCGGCGCGATAGATGCGGGTTGGTTCCAGGTCAACATTGCTGAAACCGGCGTGCTGCAACTTGTCGCGGTACTCGCCTTCCTCGAGCGCGCCCGCCACGCACCCGATCCAGAGCTCCATGTTGCGGCGCAGCTCCGCGGGCACGTTGCCACGCACCACGACGTCGGAGACGGCGAAGCGTCCACCCGGCTTGAGAACACGAAACGCCTCCGCCAGCACGCGACCCTTGTCGGCCGACAGGTTGATCACACAGTTCGAGATGATGACGTCCACCGAGTTGTCGGGCAGCGGAATCTGTTCGATCTCGCCTTTCAGAAACTCGACGTTCTCGACGCCCGACTTCCGCTGGTTGTCGCGCGCGAGCGCGAGCATCTCGTCGGTCATGTCGAGACCGTAGGCTTTGCCCGTCGGCCCCACGCGCCGCGCAGACAGGAGCACGTCGATGCCGCCGCCGGAGCCGAGATCGAGCACGGTTTCGCCCGGCTTCAGCTCGGCCAGCGCCGTAGGATTGCCGCAGCCGAGCGACGCCACCACAGCTTCAACCGGCAGCGTGCCAATCTGCTCGACGTCGTACAGGTTCGACGTGATTGGATTGCCGCAGCCACTCTCGCTGCAACAACCGGGATTCTCGTACCCTTGCCGCACGCGTTCGGCGGCCTTGCCGTACTTTTCCTTCACAATTTCACGAACGTCCGTCTCCATTGGAGCCCCTTTCATATTCGCCTTAGCGAATATATACGGTCTGTAGTATATTCGTCAAGGCGAATATGACCTGCTGCACGGTTTCTCCACTCCCGCACCTCAAAGGTGCGGGCGAACTGGCCACCGTCTTCCGCGCGCTCGCTGACGAAACGCGGCTCCGCATTCTCGCGCTGCTGCGCGATGGCGAGGTCTGCGTGTGCCACATTCACGGCGGACTGCAGCTGCCGCAGCCGACGATCTCGCGTCATCTCGCGTACCTGCGTCGCTCAGGGCTGGTGGAAGCGCGGCGCGAAGGCACTTGGATGCATTACAAGCTGGCCGACGCAGCCTCGCCAGTGGTTCAGGCTGTGCTCGACGCGGCGCTGCACGCGCTCACGCATGCGCCGAGCGTCGCGCGTGACATCGCGCGGATGGAACGTGAGCGCGCGGCGATGTAGGTTCCAGGGCGAACCTGCAGAGAACGCATGACCACCGTCCTCTTCGCCTGTGTCCACAACGCCGGCCGGTCGCAGATGGCCGCCGCCTTCTTCAACGCGCTCGCCGACCCGGCGAAAGCGCGCGCCATCTCCGCAGGAACGGCGCCGGTCACCCACGTCCACCCCGAAGTCGTGACCGCGATGCGTGAAGCCGGACTCGACCTGGGCGCGGCGATCCCGCAAAAGCTCACACCCGAATTGGCGGCATCAGCGCAGACACTGATCACAATGGGATGCGGTGATGAATGTCCGGTCATTCCGGGCACGGAACGCGCGGACTGGCCGGTGGCGGATCCGCGCGGCGCACCGCCCGATCAGGTCCGTCGGGTGCGCGACGAGATTCGCGATCGCGTGCGCGCGCTCGTCGAGATGCGCGGTTGGCTGCAAACAGCTCGGTGAGCACGCGCCGTTCCACCTCTTGCGCGGCCTCGGTTTCGTATGATCGCGGTTTGAACGTTCGTGAGCGTCACCTTCGCGTCGGGGACGACCGCGCCCGAGCTGTCGCGGACGGTGCCGACGACCGTTGCCGTTTCGAACTGGGCCGCCGCATTGGCGGTAAGTGACAACAGAAAAGTCAAAGCAAGCACAACAAATCTGTACATAGTGGTCATAAGATAGGGATGGAGTGGAAAAGCGGTCAACAGGGATGCTTTCCGCCGGCCGTCAACTAGCTGCGAGCGGTGTACGTCACATGACCGAAGCGTAAAAATGAATTAACACCACTCCGGCGCGACGGTTCCCGCTGGACGTTGCACAGTTGTTACGTCAGGAGTCGCAGCGCCGGAGTACGTTTGCACTTGGGCGATGCTGCGGGATACGACTCAACCAGAAAGCACGTCAACCACTGCTCAGTTACAGCTCGTCGCCGTGCTCGACATGGGCGCCAGCGCCATCCGACTTGCCATTGCGGAGCTGGCGCTCGATCAAACGATTCGAATCATCGAGGAAGCCTCACGCGGAGTCTTGCTCGGTCGCGACACCTTTTCCTCCGGCGTCTTGCGCGTAGCCACTGCCGATGCGGCGCTCGCCGCGGTGGAGGGGTTCCGCGACGTAATGAAGCAGTACGCGGTCGACCATGTACGCGCCGTCGCCACCAGCGCGGTTCGCGAAGCACGCAACAGCGAGGTTTTTCTCGATCGCATCCGTGGCCGAACCGGAATTGCGTTCGAGATCATCAACGAAGCCGAGGAAAGCCGCCTTGTGTATCTCGCGGCGAGCGAGGCGCTCGGCGAGAGTCATGCATTTCAGGCGTCCGTCGCGCTGCTTGCGGAGGTGGGCGGCGGAAGCACCAGTCTCACCGTGCTGAAGAAGGGACTACCCAACCGATCCGGCGTGTATGGGCTTGGCGCTGTGCGGATGCGGCAGCAGCTGAATCTGCGTGCCCACAGTCAGGAAGTTCGCGTCGCGCTCCTCAAGCGACATATCACGAACCTGGTCGAAGAAATCAGGCTCGACCTGCCCCTGGACCGGGTTGTGAGTCTGATCGCCGTCGGCGGCGACGTGCGATTCGCCTCAGCGCAGATCGTCGAGCGCGAGAGCGCGCCCGGCGTCCGCGAGATCCCGCGCGCGTCGTTCCTCACGTTCTGCCGCGAGCTGGAACAGCTGGACGAAGAAAAGCTGTTCGAGCGGTTTCGCCTCCCCGCAGTGGAAGCCGAAACGCTCGTGCCGGCGTTGCTCGTGTACGAGAAGCTGTTGGCTGAGAGTGCCGCCGATACGCTCGTTGTCTGCGACGCCTCGCTGCGCCGGGGGATTCTGCTCGACATGGCGGAGCCTGGCGGACGCCTGGCGGCCGAAGGTTTCGCTCAGCAGGTGCTGGAGAGTGCGGAAGCCCTCGGAGCAAAGTATGCGTTCGACCGCGCCCACGGCCGCCACGTGGCCAAAATCGCCACGCAGCTGTTCGACACGTTGCTTACCGAGCACGGCCTGAGCGAGCGCGACCGCCTCCTGCTCCAGGTTGCGGCGCTGCTGCACGATATCGGCGTTTACGTTGGCCTGAGGGCGCATCACAAGCACTCGCAGTATCTGCTGGCGGCCTCGCAGATTTTTGGTCTCTCCCAGGAGGAGACGGCTGTCGTTTCCAACATCGCGCGCTATCACCGCCGCGGCACGCCGCAACAGAGTCATCTGCCGTACGTCGCGCTGGATCGCCAGGATCGACTCCTCGTCAACAAGCTTGCGGCACTGCTGCGCGTTGCCAACGCGCTCGACGCGCAGCACCTGCAGCGTGTGCACACACTGCGCGTGCTGCGTGACGCCAAGGTATGGACGCTCGAGATCGAGAGCAGCGGCGACGTTACGCTGGAGAAGATGGCGGCAACGGCCCGTGCTGACATGTTCGTCGACACGTTTGGACGCCAGCTGCTGGTGCGCGTGGCAGGGCCGTCGTAATGTCGGCTGTTTCCGCGGAACGGCTGTTCTTCAATCGCGAACTGTCCTGGCTCGCGTTCAACGAGCGCGTGCTCGAAGAGGCCCGCGATCGCGCCACACCGTTGCTCGAGCGTGTCAAGTTCGTGGCGATCGCCGCCGCCAACCTCGACGAATTCTTCATGGTGCGCGTGGCGGGATTGAAACAGGCCGCGGACGAAGGCGACCACACGCCCGACCTTTCCGGCCTCACGCCACTGCAGCAGCTCGAGGCGATCAACGCCCGTGCAAAGGCGTTCGCCGCGGTGCTTTATGAGACTGCTCAAAGCCAGCTGCTGCCCGAGCTTGCGCGTCACAGCATTCGCGTTCTCAAGTGGCACGATCTCGACGCGGCGCAACAGACATCACTTCGCACCTACTTTCGCGACGGTGTGCTGCCGGTGCTGACGCCGCTGGCAATCGATTTCTCACGTCCCTTTCCACTGCTCTCGTCGTTGAGTCTCAACATCGCACTTTTGCTCGAACCCGTCGCGGCGGGCGGAGCGCGGCGGCTCGCGATCGTGCAGGTCCCGCACGGGCTGTCGCGCCTCGTCCGCATCAAGGAGAAATACGGCGCTGTGTTCGTCTTGCTGGAGGACATCATCCGAGCTCACCTGTCCGAGCTCTTTGCCGGTCAGCGGATCATCGAATCGGCGGTCATGCGGCTCGCGCGCGACGCCGAAATGGAGTTCGATGACGAAGGGGGGCATACCCACCTCGAACAGGTAGAGCGTGAGCTCCGGCGGCGTCGGCGCAGCGACGTGGTTCGCCTCGAAGTCGAGGCCTCCGCCTCGAACGAACTGCTTTCACTGCTGCGTGAACAGCTCGATATCACGGGAGACGACACCTATGCAGTGCCGGGACCGCTCGATCTGCGCGTGCTGATGACGCTCACCGAGCTGCCCGGACTGACCGAACTGCGAGATCCGCCGTGTCAAGCCGTGACGCTGATGGCGGCCGAGCAGGAGGCCGACCTGTTCACGCTCATCGACCAGCAGGATGTTCTGCTGCACCATCCCTACGATTCTTTCGACCCCGTGGTCGCGTTGATCGCGCAGGCAGCCGACGATCCCGACGTGCTCGCGATTAAACAAACCCTCTACCGCACGAGCGCGGGCTCGCCAATCATCGCGAGCCTTCAACGGGCCGCGGAACAGAACAAACAGGTCACGGTACTGGTCGAGCTCACCGCCCGCTTCGACGAGGAACGGAATATCCGCTGGGCCCGCGCCCTCGAGGAAACCGGCGCGCACGTCATATACGGTGTGCAGGGATATAAGACGCACGCGAAAATCTGTCTCATCGTCAAGCGCACGCCGCAGGGGATTCGACGCTACGTCCATCTCGGTACCGGCAACTACAACGAACGAACCGCGCGCCAGTACACCGATTTCGGCGTGATGACCGCGTCACCCGCCGTGGCGGAGGATGCGACTGCCTTCTTTGCCGCGCTGACGGGCTACTCCGATCCACCTCGCCTCAAGGCCTTGGCCATGGCGCCGATGGCCTTACGCGAGCGCTTTGTAAAGCTCATCGCACGAGAGCAGCGGCGTGCCGAAGCCGGGCAGCCCGCTGAGATCGTGGCCAAGATGAATTCGCTCATCGACGAGGAGATGATTGAGCACTTGTACGCGGCCGCGCGCGCTGGAGTCCGGATTCTGCTGAACGTCCGCGGCATCTGCGCCCTGCGGCCAGGCCTACCGGGTGTCAGCGACAACATCGAAGTCGTGTCGATCGTCGATCGGTTTCTCGAGCACGCGCGGATTTACTACTTTCTCAACGGCGGTGAGCACGACGTGTACCTTGCGAGCGCGGATTGGATGACACGCAACCTCGACAAACGGATCGAGTTGATGTTTCCGGTCGAAGACGAGAGCCACAAGAATCGCGTCGTCTACGCACTGCGCGCGATGTTTCTTGACAATGTCAAGGCCCGGGTGCTCGGTGCGGACGGCGTCTATCGCCGGAAGGTGGCGTCTCCCGGGCAGGAGATCTTCCGCGCGCAGCAGCACCTGCAGGAAGAGGCGCGCCGTGCCTTTGCGTTTGCGCGGCAACGCGCGGCCATGCTGCTGCGGCCGCAGCGGCCGCATTCCGGCGCGTGACCTACGCGGGCGAGTTAGTCCGTGAACCCGCCGGGACGGCCGGCTTCGATGACGACCGATCCACCAACGCGAGCCTGCGTTCCAGGCACAGTCACCGGCGAGTCGAGTCCACAACACCACACCGTTCGGCAGCGGATCGCCCGACGCGACGCCAAGGCTGAACGGATAGGCGCCAAACGTCGGCTGCGCAATGACGCGTGACGATGCGACCGGCGCGAAGACCGCAGCCGCACCAAGCTTCCACGCCACGTTCAGCAGCTCGCGCCGGCTCATGCGTTGAAGCAAGCGATCGTAGAAACGAAAACGACTCGTCATCGATCAGTCACTCACGCTAGCGACGAGCTGTGCTCGCGCTGTGACGGCGTTGTGATCGTTTCGTAAAATCTCACCGCGAATTGCCGCTGGGCCATACCGTATTTACCTGGACGTCCGAGGAACGACACGCCGTTTGATCACACTCCACCGCGCAACGAGCCGCCAGATTTGGCGCTCGAGGAGGACTGAATGCACCGACGTTCGTTTCTGAAGAGTGCCGCCGCAGCGACGGCGGCGGTTCCGCTTGCCGCGTTCATCGAGCGCACCATGGCGGCGCAGAGCCACCAAGGCGGCCTGCGACGTGGACAGACTGCCGGTTATGGACCGCTCTTCCCCACCGACGACGCGACCACCGGGTTGCCGCTCCTGCTGTTGCCCGAAGGATTCAAGTACGTGAGCTTCGGGTGGACCGGCGATGCGCTTGAAAACGGAGAGCCAACGCCGGGCGCGCACGACGGTATGGCCGCGTTTCCAGCCGGTAACGGCCGCACGCGACTCGTGCGTAACCACGAAGTCGGACGCGGCACTCCGTTCAGCGCCGCGCGCTATGACCCGGCGGCAGGGGGCGGGACAACCACGCTCGAGTTCGATACCCACAAGGGCGAGCTGCTATCCGCGCGCGACAGTCTCAGCGGCACCATTCGGAATTGCGCCGGCGGCTCAACTCCGTGGGGCACGTGGCTGACGTGTGAAGAGACCAACGATTTCACGACCATGCCGCACGGCTACATCTTCGAAGTGCCGGCCGATGGTCTCGGCGATCCGCAGCCCCTGCGCGCGATGGGCCGGTTTTCGCACGAAGCGTTGGCGGTCGATCCGCTTACGGGGTACGTGTACGAAACGGAAGACGCCGGCAGCAGCTCCGGGTTATATCGCTTCGCGCCCAATGTCGCGGGGGATCTCGCCGCCGGCGGGCATCTCTCGATGCTGAAAGTGCGAGGTGTGAATCTCGCGAACCTGGGTGCCAGCTATGCCAACGGCACCACGTTCGATGTCGAGTGGGTGACGATCGCAACTCCGGACAACGTCGCGGCCAATTCGCCGAGCAACTGGGTGTGGTCACAAGGACGGGCGCAGGGCGCCGCAACTTTTGCGCGGCTAGAAGGCTGCTGGTATGGCAACGACGCAAAGATCTACATTGTGTCGACCAGTGGCGGTATTGGACAAGGGCAGATCTGGGAATACACACCCGCAGCGGAAACGATTCGCTTGCTCTTCCAATCGCCGGGCGCGGACGTGCTCAACGCGCCTGACAATCTGACAGTCAGCCCGCGAGGTGGTCTCGTGCTGTGCGAGGACGGCAGCGACCTCGAGTACTTGCACGGTCTGACAGTCGACGGCGAAATTTTCAAATTCGCGCAGAACAACGTCGTACTCAACGGCGAGCGCAATGGCATTACCGGCGACTTCCGCGGATCGGAATGGGCAGGCGCGTGCTACAGCCCGGACGGCCGCTGGTTGTTCGCGAACATCCAGAGTCCCGGAATCACATTTGCCATCACCGGACCTTGGATGTCGGGTGCCCTCTAACTAGCCAAGGGCCCTGCCCTTGATATCCGGCTAATTCCGCGGCCCTTGGCTAGTTCTTGTTGTTGGGTTGGCGCGCTCCGCGCGCCGGAGACCGTTATGCGGGTCCACAACGCGTGCAAAATTCACGTCTGTGGCCGCATAACGGTCTAACGCGAACTCCGCGAGAAACGCGCCAGTAGCCGCCTCCCATCCGGCGCTCACGTTCGCGCCGAAGAAGAGAGCACCGCGGATCAAAGCGCTCGTCACCGCGGATTTGTAGTTCCAGTAGCTCTCCATCTGCTCACGCCGCGTGCGTGACGGCGCCGGTCGCGGCGGTGCTCGGCCGGCAGACACGCCGATAGGTC
>JBKPDL010000057.1:0-24951 GCA_046727855.1 Acidobacteriota bacterium | reverse complement strand
CTCTGGACGTCGCTCGTCCACAGCAAAACGATGACCGCGCTGTACTTTGGAGAGGTCCTCGCTAACGCCGAAAGGGGCTACGAATCCGGTCGGGTGTCGGTCGAATCGCCCTCGGGGCCGATACCAATCAGCGTTCGCCGTCAGGGGTTTTGATACGGCCTGTTAGGGATGGACATGATCGATCCCTGGTACTACACTGTCGCCGATGGCGATGGGCAAACGACGGCGTGACGCGAAACAGGCATCGATAGAGGGACCGCCGGATCATTCGACGATCTCGCGCACGCGCCGGCTGGTCGACGTCGAAACCCATGAAGCGGTCTTCACGTGGGTCCTGCAACGGCTCGCTGACGCCGGGTTGGTCAACGGCAAGACCGTAGGAATTGATGCCACGACGTTGGAAGCCAACGCCGCCCTGCGCAGCATCGTGCGGCGGGACACGGGCGAGAGCTATCACGACTTGAGCACGTGAAGTCTGGCGACTTTACGATTGTTGAGTTCCTGCGAGACAAACTCGGTAACGACCGTGATCACAAATGGGGCGTCAGCCAATATTTTCACGCCAAGTTCGTTCCGGGCAAGGGCCTTCGGCCGAGGCGAAACGAGCTGCTCGCGGCCGAACTCGAGACACTGAAGGCCGAGTGGTCGGCTCGTCTGGAATCTGGTGTGTATCGATAGCCACGACCTGTGACATACGGTACACCATGTCGAGCCCAGGGTCCTGCGTCCGCAGGCGCCGAGCCAAGTCCTTCCGCTGCTTCCGATTCAGTGCTGATGGGCGTCCGGCGACCATGGGTCCTCTTCTTCTGAGTGAGACCCCGTGCGGCCCGGTGTGCGATGACTATCTGAGTCTCTCCAACGGGGTCGCAATCCTCTCGAGGCGCCTCGACGAGGATCGGCCCACCCAATCAGCGATCGCTGAGACCGGAGCCATGCTGTTAAACGGCAGGGACGCGCCAGTGCATCGAAATCAGCCGTAGCTGCCGCACCGGGTCGCCGCGACGATCGCACGCCTGGCGACCGATCTCGCCAGATTTCTGTGTCCAGCGACGGCCTCGCCGTCTTTCGCTGTTAACAGGAGGGTGGCTGGTTCGCCTGCAGGCCGTGCCGCACTGACAAACCCCATCCCGACCGGCGATTCGGTTCTTGCCGAATCCCAGGAATCGTGTCGGATGCATCGGTCGCGGGCCTTCGTGAGCGCTTAGTGGTGGGCGCACCTGGTGGGCGCACTCTGAGTTGACGTCCATAAACATTGAGCCCACGTTCCGGATAAAAATTTCGAGGATTCCCGCGATTTGCGCCTGTTTTTGCACCAACACCTCGACGTCAGTCTCCGTCGATCTCAGAAAAGTCGCGTGCGGTCTCCGGTTGATTGCCGAGGTCGCATGTCTGGCCAGGTACCAGACCGTAAACAGATCGGCGTACACGGGAGAATCTCGCGATTCCACCGTTCACGCGCGGACTCGCGCGTTCGCGCGGGCCTCATTCTCCTGCACTCGCGCCTTGACGATGCGCTTCACGAGCGTGGCCGGGAGCGGCCTCTTTGCGGAGAACCGAACGGTGCGGCCGGAGACGTCGAAGTCCTGCAGCTCGTCGCGAAAGGCATTGATCACGTCCAGGCTCACAACGGTGAAGGAAAGGTGCTTCGGCTGTGCCGCGAAGTGAACGAGCGGCCCATGCTGACGGTACGTGGGAATCTGGTAGGAGATCAGTTCGGTGGCCTTCGGTGCGGCTTGCTTGATCTGCGCGCGAAGCCTCGTCAGCGCCGTGCGCTCCGGCTCGTCCAGGCGCGCGAGGTACTCGTCGACGCTTCCCGCGATCGCGCCGCCCTGTTTCGTGTCTTTTGTTGGCATGGCAACACCTAACTCTCAATGCCGATTAGTCCTCAGAAGGCCCCAACGCTTTACGGGTCGCTGAGCGTCTCTCTAATCCGACCCCCATGATGGGCGCACGTAGTGGGCGCGCCTCTGATTCACCCGCATAAACATTGTCATGAGCTGGTTTTCCCAAATAATCAGATCGAGGTTTCGTGATCGTCAACCTAGACGGCACTGACGAGCCCGGGTCGCGCACCAGGGATGCATCTTGTCGGCAAACGCGATGTTCGGCGTCGAGAGTCACTGATGCTGATGATGTCGTGTCGATCGCGCTGACGCTCTCGTCTCGCGTCTCAGGGCTGATATCGCGAGCGTGCCGTGCGCCGCGATCCACTCCGCGATCAAGCGCTTCTTCTCCTCGTGCAGCGCGAGCTGCTCCGCCCGTTGCCGCAGGTTCTCCTCACGCCGCGCCCGCAGATGCATTAATGAGGAAACATGAAAAAACAAACTACTGCGCGAATCACCATTGGTTTTATAGTCTTTTTTTTTCTGGTCCTGGCGGTTTTGCATTTCCTTGAACCGGAATACAACGCCGAAGGCCATTTGATCAGTGAATACGAGCTCGGCCAATATGGCTGGCTCATGTCGCTTGCCTTTTTCTCTCTTGCGGGTGCATCTCTTGCGATCTGCATTGCCATCAAGGGTGATTTGCAAGGGTTGGGAGGGCGCATTGGCAAATGGTGGTTGTTCCTAATCGCAATTGCCTACCTTGGCGCCGGCCTCTTCTATCCCGACGATTCCACAGGTGGCCTTGGCTTGCCACTGGATCCTGCGGAATGGAAGCGCGGCACCGTGGCGCCGACCTTGAATGCCTCGCTCCACGGGCTTGCCGGCGTCATCGTGATCGCCAGCTCACCGATTGTCTTTAGCTTGCTGCAACGCAATCTTGCGAAGAATCCCGAATGGGCAGCAAACATACGCACCATTCGCTGTGCGACCGTGGCAGCCTGGATGGGTTTCCTGCTATTCCCGCTGACGCTCGCGCTGTACAACCTCGCTCAGCAACCAGGTGGATTCGACTTCAGGACCATTGTCAGTATCGTCAACCGCATCATGATCCTGGCTTATGCGGCCTGGATGGTTGTGATTGCCCGCCTGAGTCTCGAGGCGAATTAAGCTTGAACAAATCGTCACGCCCTACACGCTGCGGCGACCGTCGCGCATGACCGGCGGCTGTCGATAGCGCACGCGACTTCGGCGCACGGCGGCAATTTGTACCACGGCCAAATTGTCTTCCTCGCCGGCGCGTGGACGACCATACTGGGCGGCATGATGTCCCGCATACGCAGCCTCGTGCTCCCCCTGCTGTTGCTGGCGTCCTCACCGGCGGCAGCCCAGTGGGCCTCCCTCGGTGACATGCCGGCGCCCGAACGGGTCGCCAATGGTCTCCTGTTCCGGAACGCCCAGGGAATCGTCTCGATCACGGCGGCCGCGCCCGACATCATACGCGTGCGTTTCTCACCATCCCGCGAATTCGGACGTGATCATTCCTACGCGATCGTGAACTGGACACTCGGCGACCCGCGCGCCGACCTCCGCGTCACCCGCAACGCGTCGCAAATCGTGACGCCGTCGCTGACGGTCTCGATCCAGCATCGGCCGTTTCGCATCTCTGTTGCCGACGCGTCGGGCAACGACCTCGATGCAGACGACGCCGAGCGCGGAATCGCGTACTCGAAAAGCGCCGTCAGGGTCTGGAAGCGCCTCCGCGATGACGAACAGGTGTATGGGTTTGGCGAGAAGACGGGGCGACTGAACAAGCGTGGCCGCATGCTCGGCGGCTATAGCTACACCATGTGGAACAGCGACACCTTCGCATACGAGAGCGATACGGATCCCATCTACGTGTCGATTCCGTTCTATCTGGTGCTGCGCGGTGGCCGCACGCACGGCATTTTTCTCGACAACACGTTCCGCTCCAACTTCGATGTCGGCCACACATCGCCGGGGCGGATGGCGTTCGGCGCGGAAGGCGGCGAGCTGAACTACTTCGTCATTTACGGTCCTGAACCAAAGCGGGTGATTCAGCGCTACACCGAGATGACCGGCCGGCCGCCGCTGCCGCCGCGATGGGCGCTTGGGTATCATCAGTGCCGCTACAGCTACTATCCCGATTCGCGTGTGCGTTTCATCGCGCGCAACTTCCGCGAGCGACGCATCCCCGCTGACGTTATCTGGCTCGACATCCACTACCTGGATGGCTACAACCCGTTCACGTGGGACCGCGACCGTTTTCCCGATCCCCCACGTCTCGTGCAGGATCTTCGACACAATGGCTTCCGCATAGTGACCATCGTCGACCCACACCCGAAGAAACAAGTCGGGTACCCGCCCTACGACACTGGACTGGCGGGCGATCATTTTGTCAAGAACCCTGACGGCACCGTCTACGAGGCGCCGGTGTGGCCGTCCCAGGCCCCTAAAAACCCTGGCCCGAGCGTGTTTCCCGACTTCAGCAAGCCGGCTGCGCGCGAGTGGTGGGGCGGGCTTTACAAGTCGCTCACCGATATCGGGATTGGCGGCATCTGGAACGACATGAACGAGCCCGCGGTGTTCAGCTACCCGACGGGAACTATGCCGCTCGATGTGCGCCATAACGGCGATGGCCAGGCCACCGATCACCGTGAGATCCACAATGTCTACGGACTCCTCATGACGCAGTCGACGCACGAGGGACTGCGGCGTCTCCGCCCAGACGAGCGGCCATTCGTCCTGACGCGCGCATCGTACGCCGGCGCGCAACGTTGGTCTGCTCTCTGGCCTGGCGACAACATCAGCACATGGGAGCACCTGCGCGCGACTATTCCGATGCTCACCGGAATGGGACTTTCTGGTGTCTCGTTCGTGGGCAGCGACATTGGTGGATTCGCCGGCGCCCCGTCAGCGGAGCTCTACACGCGGTGGCTGCAGATCGGCGTCTTCTATCCGTTCATGCGCACCCACACCGCGATCGGCACGCCCGATCAGGAACCGTGGTCGTACGGCACGACGCACGAGGCCTTCAATCGCGCCGCCATCGAGTTGCGCTACCAACTGCTGCCGCACATCTACAACGTCATGGCGGAGTCCACTCGAACCGGCCTTCCAGCAATGCGACCGCTGATGCTCGAGTACCCCGACGATCCACAGACCTGGGGCCTGGACGACGCGTTCATGTTCGGTGGAGATCTGCTGATCGCGCCGGTTTTGCACGAAGCAATCCGCACCCGCGAGGTTTACCTACCGAAAGGTGAGTGGTACGACTTCTGGACGGGCACGCGCTTGACCGGTGGCGCTGTCGTACGAACGCCCCTGACTCTGGAGAGAATCCCAATTTTCGTCCGTAGCGGCGCGTTCATCTTCCGCCAGCCGGTCGTGCAGCATACCGGCGAGATGCCAGGCCAGCCGCTCGAGGTCCACGTGTTTCCGGCACCGAGCTCCGAGGCCGTCCTCTACGAAGACGATGGCGAGTCAATGGCGTACGAAAAGGGGCAATCGATGCGCCGCCGCTTCCGTCAGTCGCGCAGCGACGCTGCGGTGACGATCGACATCGCCGCGCCGGAGGGACCGTTCCGACCAGCAACACGAAGTCTCGTGCTCTCGGTGCGCTGGGACGGCGAGCCTCGCCGCGTTGCCCGCGGTTCGGATACGCTCACGCGCTACCCTACGCTCGAGGAACTCGCTAAGCAGGCCTCGGGCTGGACATTGTCGGGCAATGGCTTTGTGATTGTGAAGCAACCAGACGACTTTGCCGCTACGTCCGTGCTGGTTGAACGCTAAGGAGATCGATCGCCGCCGCCGCGACCTGCGGTGCTTGCAGCCCGACGATCAAGTGAAGCGCCCCGCTTGGAAGACGCAGGATCGCGGCCACGGCGGCGCGATTCAGAGCTGCTCGTCAAGCAGAGCGTCATCGCGCAGGCGCACGCGCAGTCGCGTCAACGCCTGGACTTGGAGAACGATGAGATTTGTCGGCCCGCCGAGCGCGGCCGTAATCTCCCGCGCCACCCGGCGCGCCTCTTCGCCGATCGCGACCGCATCCGACTCGTCGGGTGCGGTTGCCGCAGCGGCTACAGGAGCGCCCGTCGCAGCGACGTCAGCCTCGGGTCCGGCCGTGCGTCGAGCGGTTGAACAACACGATGAAATCGATGAGGCCGTGGGAGAACGTCATGCCGTGCTTGACGCCCAGCTCGATGCACAGGTAGTACGCAAGGCCGGCGAGAAGCGCGTGGATGCCATAGAGAAGCGGCGCCACGAACAAGAAGGAAAACTCGATCGGCTCCGTGATTCCCGTGAGAAACGACGTGAGCGCGGCGGAGATCATGATGCCGCCCACTTTCGCGCGATTCTCTAGACGTCCAGCTCTCGTGCCTTCTGCGCGATGCGATCCGTGTGCTCGTTTGGTATCGGCACCGCGAGCTTTCGCAACAGCTCTTCGACGGTGGGCAACACCGGCGTCGCGTGCGCGAATTCCGGGAACGCAATGAGTCGCACGGGCAAGAACGGCGCGCTTCCCTCGACCGCGCACTGGATCATCGCCAGCATACGGTCCGTGTTTTCGCGCATCCCGCCGCGATCGATCGGATTTGGCAGATCCGTCTGGCAGGCAGCGACGGCATAGCGAATGGGCGTCATCGAGCGATCTCCAGTTGCGGCAGTCGGCTGCGCCACGCGGGTATTGTCTTCGTCGCGATAGCGGCGATGCGCGAGCGTATTGGGATACTGCTGCGGCGGCCCATACGGATAGGTGGTCATCGCATGAAACGGCAGCGGCCCGAGATCGTCGGGAGTGGCAGAGTGAAGGTTCATTTCCTTACTGAATCCGTCGGCATACAGCAGGAACGTACGAGTCCATCCCGGCAGCAGAGGTCGCGGGGCAGGAAACGACAGGACAATCTCGTCGCCGGCCGAGGTAATCACGAACTGATCATCAGTGACGCCGAGCAGTCGTCTCACGTCCCCGTATCGCGTGTAACGGCCGGGCAGCCGCTTCCAGTCCATGCTCGGTGCGACGCGGTGGCAGCGCCCGCAGGACGCGCTCGTCAGGAAAAAGTTCGCGGGAATGAGACCGTTCACGTTGGTGTTTGCCGACGAGGGAAAAAACGGGCTCGTCACTCCGGAACTATGAAACTCCGCCGTATCGCTGGGTTCCGTGCAATATGTCTGGCGCTGACCTTCGTCACGTCAATTGCCGGGCCGGGTCTGCCTGATGACGCGCTCCTCGAGCGCGTTCGCGGCTACATCAAGAAAAGCTGGAGCACGCTGACACGATCGAATCAGGACTTGCCGAACGCATTGCCCGAGCCGAAGATGCCGCACCCGCGTGGCCAGCCGTGGCTGCTTTACATCGCACCGGGTGAAGCACGGGAGCGCATTGCACCACGGTGACGGCAACCAGTGGGACGCGCCCTTCGGATGGGGTCCGCTGCAACTGATCGCGGTTGACGGTCTGCGTCGTTACGGCTTTCACGAAGACGCCGATCGAATCGCGATGAAGTTTGTGTCGCTGGTCGCGAAGGAATTCAACGAACACGGCACGATCGTCGAGAAGTACGATCTCCAGCGGCGCGAATCGGACGTCGCCGCAGATATCACGTTCGGATACAGCGCGAACCAGGTGGGTTTCGGCTGGACCAATGCTGCCGTTCTCGAGCTGTTGGCTGGTGTGCGACAACCAGTCGCGCGGTGAGCGCCCGCCCGACACCCTGATCGCGCTGGCTTTCCACGTCCCCTATCGATCCCGACTCAGAAGATGAACTTCAGCGCGAACTGGAAGTTCCGCATCGGATCGTTCCCCCCGAACGCGGTCGAGTTGATCCGGCCGGCATTCGGATTCAGGTTGCCGGGCACGCCTACTTCGGAATCCGGATTCCCGAGGTTCACGTTGTTGAACAGGTTCACAGCTTCGATGCGCGCCTCGAGGGAGCGCGCGCCCCCGAAGCGGAAGTGCTT
This sequence comes from Acidobacteriota bacterium, assembly GCA_046727855.1. GTDB lineage: Bacteria > Acidobacteriota > Vicinamibacteria > Vicinamibacterales > UBA2999 > DASPWV01. Next base: position 17,146 of record JBKPDL010000057.1, on the reverse strand, counting down.
GAAGAGCGACGCATCGACGCGCCAGTAGCCCGGTCCGCGCAGCGCGTTACGGGACATCGTCCCGAAGGTGCCGCGGGCCGGACGCTCGAAGGCGCTGCCGGGAGAACCGATCGGCGTCGCGTTGAACCACTGCTCTCGGGTCTTGGGCCCTTCGGCATCGCCGATCAGGTTCGGGCGGTTGTTGCCGCCGGTATCGCGATCGGCGCCCGCGTCACGATACGTCACGGAGAATGGCAATCCACTGTAAATGTACGTGTTGGTGTTCACCTGCCAGCCACCCACGACTGCGTCCAGCGCCGGTGAGACATCAGCCAGGAAGCGCCGATCGCGCCCGAAGGGCAGTTCTGCGACTAGCGACAGCGTGAAGTTGTGGGTGCGATCCCAATCAGCCGGGCCGCGGTTCATCTCCGAGTCGAAGAAGAAGTAGTCCGGGTTATCCTGGATCGCGCGCTGCAGCGTATAGCTCGACTGAACCGAGTAGCCCTTCGAGAAACGCTTCGTAAACTTGGTTTGCAGCGAATCGTACGCATTGGTGGCGCAGTTGCAGAAGTAATCGATGCCCTGCGTCCAGCCGAACGCGCCGCCAAATCCGGAGGTGTTCGGCACGTTCCCGGCGAAGAACGGCCGTCGCAAATCGGTTGGCACGGTGGGGAAGCCCGTCAGGATCGCCTGGTTCACATTGGTGGCCGGTCCGTCACCGGCGAACACGTTGCCACCGCGGTTGCCCACGTATCCGGCCTCGACGGCAATTGTGTCCGTCAACTGATGCTGCACCACGACGTTGAACGCGTCGACGTGCGGAGGCCGCTGCTTGTCTGGCAGCGCGCGAGCGAAGACGCCGTTCGGCAAGGCGAACGCGCCGTTGGCGGGCACCGCAGGGAACACCGGGTCCGGTGGACCCTGCGCGAGGTTGAAGACGCTCTCGAAGTTCTGCGGCGCATTCAGCTCCTGCACTGACAACACCGGCAGGTTCTGTGTGACGCTGTGACCGAAAAGCGAACCGAAGACGCCGATGTCGTAGCTCCTGCCGTACCCGGCGCGCACGACGGTTTTCTCGGTCAACTGGTAAGTCGCCCCCAGGCGCGGCGCCCAGTTGAGTGTGTTCTCTACGTTGCCGTTCCGGTCGATATCGCCCACGCCGGCAACATTGATCTGACCCGTTGCCAGACTGAGGAACCCACCGTTCCCCGGTTCGTTGACGGTCTGCGGGTTGATGATATCGAGACGCAGCCCATAGTTGAGCGTGAGTGCTGGCGTCGGCCTCCACACATCCTGCGCGTAATAGAAGTGTCGCCACTGCCGTTCACGCGCGTCCGTGGTCGCGCTGACGTAGCGCGTGAAGCGCGTCACATCGCCGAGCATGAAACTGGCGAGCGCGAGACCGCCGCCCGCCGGTCCGCTCGTCCGCTCGTTCTCGAAATTGAGCTCGCCGGACCGATGCCGGTCGCTCGGGATGCGGAGATTGTGCGCACGGCGCACATCGATGCCGACCTTGATGGTATGGTCGCCCACTATCTTGGTCACGTTGCCGACCACCTGAAACTGCTGCTCGTCCTGGTCAAGCGGACAGTTGCAGCGTCCGACGCGGTCTCCGAGCCCCGATCCGAACGCGATGCGCCGGCTATCAGTGTCGCCGCCAATGAAAAACGCCGGTAGGCCCGAGGCGAACGTGTCGTTGAGATTCAGTCCGCGGATCCCCGCGTCGGCTGCGGGTGTGGTTCCGAAGTCGGACGGCAGCACGTTGACGCGGTACTTGAACCAGCCGAATCGGAAGTCGGCCAGCAGCGATGACGAGAGTGAGTAGTCGATGCCGTAGGCAATACTTTGGTTGCGCGCATCGGAGACGCCGCCGAGGCTGACCAGTTCGTCGCCGCCTCCCGAGCCGAAGGCCTGCGGGCCATCGCGGAGAAAGTCCCCGAGGCTGTAGCGGCCAAACGTGTTGAGTTTGTCGGTGAGGCGACCGTCGATCCGAATGTTGAACGCGTTGGCATCGAACGTCTCCGATCCCGACGCGACGTAGTTGTCGATCGTGCCGTTCTCACGTCCCGGCACGTTCGGCGAAGGAATCAGATCGAGGATGGCAAGCGCTTGTGGTGACAGCCTGGCCCGAGGGATCTGATTGTTGGCGAATTGCGTGCGCGACGCCGGCGCACCGGTGAGCGGATCGAAAATTTGCACGCCGTACGCACTGAAATCGCCGTTCCGCGCGGCTGCTGTTGGCACTGTGCCAAGACGGGATCCACCAACCCTGCTGCGCGTCCCCTCGTAGTCGCCGAAGAAAAACCAACTGTTCCGCACGATCGGGCCGCCAAACGATCCGCCAAATTGATTCCTCTTGGTTTCCGGCAGGAAACGCCCCGTCAACGGGTCTGGAGCGAACTGGGTGAACGGGTTGCGCGCCTGGAATTTATCGCTCTGGAAGAATTCGAAGCCGCTCCCGTGCAAGTCGTTAGCGCCGGACTTGGTCTGTACGGAGACAACGCCTGCGGTCGCCTGTCCAAACTCCGCATCGTAGTTCTGCGACGTGATCTTCGTTTCGCGAATCGACTCGAGGGTCGGATTGATGACGATGATCCCGAGAATGGGATCACGATTTTCGGTTCCGTCGAGCTGGTAAGTCGTGCCGCTGAAATGCTGCCCGTTGACCATCGTCTGCGTCGACCCCTGCGGGTTCTCGCTCGCGGCATGCTGCCATCCCAACTGCTGCGTGCCCGGCGTCAGCAGGACGAACTTGGTGAAGTTGCGATCGAGCACTGGCAGATCGGTGATTTGGCGCGATTCGAACGTTGTTGCCACGTCCGCGCGATCGGTCTTCAGCAGTGGACTGTATCCAGTCACCGTGACCTGTTCATTGACCCCGCCGAGCTCGAGTGCGATGTTCAACGCCGAGTTGGTATCAACGCTGACGTTGACGCCGCTGAAGACCGCTTGCTTGAAACCGGCAATCTCTGCCTTGACTTCATAGGTGCCGGGAAGGAGGCGGTCTTTCAGATAGAACCCGGACTCGTTGGTGACGACTTCGTCTGTCGTTTTGCGCTCGAGGCTCGTGATGGTGACGGTTACGCCCGGGAGAACGCCGCCTGAGTTGTCTCTGACCGTGCCGCTGATGCTGCCATAGACAGCTTGGGCAGCCGCAACCGGAACCCCGACCGCGATAGTCGAACACAACGCTAGGATGGCGACTATGAACCGGCCCTGATCGCGAGTGACGAGCATAGGCGCTCTCCTCAGGGAAGCCGAATTCGCGGGCAGTAGACGCGCTTGAGCGGTATTGCGCGTAGCCCCTGCAGACGATGTCGGACCCTACCATGGTGCCTGAGCCGATTGCAACCGAAAGCGAGTCGCTCGACTCGAGTTTCTGCAGCGCACCGTCCATATGTCACGTGCGAACTCGATCTGTTGCTTGTAATGGGAGTGAATCTCGACGAGCATTCGATGCCGTGCGACGCACTTTCATTGCCGCGCTCGTGGTGGTCGGCGTCGCTGCGGCGTGGCCGCGCGCGCAGGGCGTCGCGATCGCGCGATTTACACTCACGCCATCGAGTTTGGCCTTGCAGCGCGGCGTAACGACCGGAGCGTTCTTCGACGTGGTGGGACGCCGCAGCGCGGCGTTCGGGTATGAAGGGCGCTCGATCGAAGTCTGGGTGCATCCGCTCAAGGTGCTGGACCGATTGCAGCTGAGTTTTGCACTCGAGGGTTACCCACTCGCAGTGCCCGCCTCCGAGCTGAGCAGCACGATCGAGGTACGCCCTGAAGCCACGATCGTTACTGCGTCGCATGCCGCCTTTACCGTGCGGCAGATCATGTTTGCGCCAATCGACGAGCCGGCCTTCGTCATCCTGCTCGATATCGACACGACGCTCCCGATGACGGTCGTCGGATCGTTCAGACCCGCGCTTCGGCCCATGTGGCCTGCCGGTGCGGCGACGGCGAATGTGGGCTGGGACGCGGCGGCTCAAGAGTACGAGTTATCAGAGGACAGCGGACGCTTCGCCGGGATTGTGGGTGTGCCAGGCGCCACCGATCGCGCGGTAATGCCCTACCAGGAGGAACCGCGTGACGTGCTGCTCGAGTTCGCGATTCAGATCACTCCGGAAAGGGCCGCACGCGAGTTCGTTCCGATTGTGATCACAGCGGACACGGCTGGCCGCGCGGCGGCGCGCGCCACTTACAATCGCGTCCTCGGATCGGTCCCTGCGCTCTACGACGGTACGGCAAGACACTACGCGCGCCTGCTCGATCGGACGGTACGCCTCACCATGCCGGACGCGCGTCTCAACCGCGCCTACGACTGGGCGCGCATCGGCATCGACAAGGGGCTGGCCACCAATCCCACGCTCGGCACTGGTCTGGTCGCTGGCTTCCGCACGTCGGGCAACAGCGAGCGGCCGGGGTTCGCGTGGTTCTTTGGTCGCGATGCACTCTGGACCACCCTCGCGCTCACCGCTGCCGGTAACGACTCGGATGCGCGGACCGCGCTGGAATTTCTCGCCAAGTACCAACGTGATGACGGCAAGATCCCGCACGAGATTTCGCAGAGCGCCGGCTTCATTCCCTGGTTTACCGACTTTCCGTACGCATGGGCGAGCGCCGATGCGACGCCGCTGTATGTGATCGCACACGCCGACGCATGGCGTGCCAGTGGCGATCGCGCATTCCTCGCACGCCATTGGCCCTCCATTCAGAAGGCCTACCAGTTCTCCGCGGCAACTGATTCGGATCGAAACGGATTGATCGAAAACACCGGCGTCGGCCACGGCTGGGTCGAGGGTGGCGCGCTCTTTCCTCCGCACGAGGAAATTTATCTGCAAGGGCTATGGATCGAAGCATCGCGCAGCCTCGCCGCGCTGGCCGCCGAGATGGGTGACCGCACTGCAGCCGACGCGGGGCGTCAGGCAGCGGAACGTACACGCGCCGCAGTCGAGAACACCTACTGGCTTCCAGGGCCTTCGCACTACGCGTTCGCCACGTTGCGAGCGCGAAAAGATAAACCGGTCGCGGAGCCAGGTCCCGCGCGCGAACGGCGGCAGCGCCGGCTCGAGGAGCTTGTCGATCGTGAGCGCAGACCTGCAGCAGTGCGCGACCTAATCGACGAGGACACCGTGCTGCCGTCAGTGCCGATGTGGTGGCGCACGCTGGATTCTGAGCGCGCAGACCATGAACTCGATCGCGTCGGCAGCGCCTCGATGGCCACCGACTGGGGCCATCGAATTCTCTCTGAGCGGAGTCTCCTGTACGATCCGCTGTCCTATCACTACGGGTCGGTATGGCCCCTTTTTACTGGCTGGGCCTCGGTCGCGGCATACCGCTACGGCCGACCGCACGTCGGTTATCAGGCCCTGTTGGCCAACGCGCTGCTTACAGAACCGGGCGCGCTCGGCTACGTCACTGAGCTCCTGTCGGGCGACTTCAACGCGCCCTTCGGTCGTTCGTCGCATCACCAGATTTGGTCGCAGGCAATGGTTGTGTCGCCGATCGTGCGCGGCCTGCTCGGCATCGAGACACTGGATGGCGGCAGTCAGCTGCGCATCGCCCCGCAATTGCCGCCCGATTGGGCGCGCGCCTCGGCGCGCGGCGTGCTGAGTGGAGGTAGCCGTGTCGACGTCGACGTGTCGCGCTCGGCGGCGACGCTCACGGTGAGGATCGTCCCTTCCTCGGAAGGTCAGCCAACCGGGTCCCGCATCCCGTCGCTGCTCCTCGCTCCGGCATTCCCGCAGGACGCGGTGATCGATCGCGTTCTGATCGACGGCAAGGCAACGCGGCCGCGCCTTATCCGTTTGGGTGACGTGCAGTTCGCGGAGGTTGCCGTCGCACAGCCGGCGCGCGAGGTCGTTGCGGAGTTTCGCTATCGCGGTGGAACGGACGTGTACGTGCCCACGCCAACCCCTGCGACTGGATCGCGCAACCAGGGCATCAGGATTCTTCGCTCGCGTGCGGATGATGGCGCCCTGCGTCTACTCCTCGAAGGCCGCGCAGGGCACACCTACGATCTCTTTCTCAGAACGCCACGGGGTCCCGGAACCCTGCGCGGTGCAACACTCGTGCGCGACCAGGACTCCGATCCTGTCATCCGAGTCGCCTTTGCTGGCGACGGTGAGGGATACACGCGACAGGAAGTCGTCCTGGAACTCCGCTGAGCGACGCAGCGAGGCTCGCGCGAGCGCTTATCGTCCGGTCGCCGGCGCGGCGCCCTCGCGAATGGCGAGGACTTGTCCGCCGTTCACTTCTTTCACGGTGTCGATGACGCCGCTCGGCCATCGAACTTCGATGCGATCCGCGCTGCGACTCGCCCCGAGCCCGAAATGGAGCCGCACGTCGTTGTGCGAGTAGTAACTCGCTTGGCTGAGCACCGCCTGAGCCTGCGTGCGTCCACGTGTCGTGACCACCACGAGCGCGCCGACACCGTGCGGATTCGTCTGCGTGCCCTGGAGTTGCACGCCGATCCAGCCATTCGCGCCCTTGTAGTCGTTGCGGAGCAGGGAGGGCGGTTCGTTCATGTTCATGATGAGGACGTCGATATCCCCATCGTTGTCGATGTCGCCGAATGCGGCGCCGCGGCTCGAGCGCGGAGTCGTCACACCGGGACCGCTGACCGCCGACACGTCGTCGAACCGCTCACCGTCCACGTTTTGAAAGACGATGCGCGGACCTCGGTGCGGGTACTGCGGCAGCACGCGTTCGACCTCGGGATAGACGTTACCAGTGACGTAGAAGATGTCGGGTCGGCCGTCGTTGTCGAGATCGGGCATCCCGGCGCCCCACTCGACGTACCGGTTCTGCACGTTGAGGCGCGCGAGAGTGGCCACATCCTCGAACAGCCCCTCTCCGAGCCCGCGATAGAGCGCCGGGATGTCGTCGGCAAAATGTGTCTTCAAGATGTCGAGGCGCGCGTCGCTGTTGAAGTCGCCGATCGCGAGGCCCATGCCCGCTTGCGCGTTGCCTTGCTCGTTGTAGGCGGCGCCGCTTTCGAGCGCGATGTCGGTGAACGTGCCATCGCGATTGTTGCGATACAGGATCGCGGCGGTGGAATCGGACGCGACGTAGAGATCCGGCCAGTTGTCGCCGGTGAAGTCCGCGCCCGCGGCGGTCATTGGGTAACGCCCGGTGACCCGCGCGATGCCCGAGGCTGCGGACATATCCTCGAACGTGCCGTCGCCGCGATTACGAAAGAGCAGGTTGGTGTCGGTCGGCAGCCCTTTCGGACCACAGTTCACGGGTACACCCTTCCACAGACAGTTTGGTCCCTTTCCAGGCTCGGGCGCCGCGTCGAGATCGAAGCGCAGGTAGTTGGAGACGAACAAATCGAGACGGCCATCGCGGTCGTAATCGATAAACGTGCAGCCGGAACCCCATCGCACGTCCTTACCACCGAGCCCGGCGGTCGCGGTCACATCCTGAAACTTCGCGCCGCGATCGTTGCGATAGAGAACGTTGCGGCCGTAATAGGTGAGAAACAAGTCGAGCCAGCCGTCGCGGTCGATGTCGCCGGCGCAGACGCCTGAAGCCCATCCCGTGTGCCGCAAACCAACGCGATCGGTGACGTCGACAAAGGTGCCATCGCGCTGGTTGCGATACATCCGGTTCGAGGGCGCCGCGCCCGAGGGGAATGACGCGTCGCGCCGCTCGCCCTCGGCGAGTCGGGTGCCGCTCAGGACGAGCGCATCGAGCCAGCCGTCTCGGTCGTAGTCGATGAGCGCCACGCCGGCGCCGTTGGTCTCGATGATGAACCGTTTTTGATCGACGCCGCCGTAGATCGACGGAAACGTGAGGGCAGCGGTCGCGGCGATATCCGTGAACTGGACCGGCCACGTCTGCTCGGCTGCCACTTCGAACTCCGAGACACCGCCTTCGTCGCCGAACATGAAGGACAGGCATGGCAGCGCGATCAGGAGAACTCGCGCGGCTCGGCGATGGGCGACGTTGGATGCGTGCGGCGACGGGAGTCTTGCGTTCATCGCCCGGGCTGCCCTTGGAGCTTCTCCGCGATCGCGAACTCCTCCTTCGCCTCGGCGTGCCGTCCGAGCTGCTGCAGAAGCTGCGCCAGCAGGTAATGCGCGGCGCGATTGTTCGGATCGTACTGAATGGCGCGGCGCAGCATCCCTTCGGCGGTCGCCATCCGTTCGGTCTTCATGTAGGCGCGGCCGAGGAGAATATACGGCCCGCTGTAGAACGGATTGATCCAGAGCGATCGCTGAAGCATCGTGATTGCCTGGTTCCACTTGGCTTCGCGCACATAAACATCGCCAAGCTGGTACCAAGCCATCGCGTTCCCAGGATTCACGTCGAGCTCCTTACGCGTCCACTCAGCGCTTTCCTCGAGCCGACCGCGGAAGAGCGCCATCTGGCCAAGCAAGTACTGGACGTGAGGCAATCGAGGGTTCTTTTCGAGCGCGCGTTTGAGCTCCGCCGCTGCCGCCTCATCGAGGTTCAGACGAATCAGCATCTGTGCCGTGAGGAGATGCGTCGCCGCTTGGTCAGGCGGCACGCCGAAGGTCACCGCGAGCGCCGGCCGCGCCGCATCGATCTTCCCGGTTTGGAGGTAGGCCAGCCCCAGGTAGTAATTCAGCTCAATGTTGTCGCGCGCCCACGTTCGCGTCGCCTCGAGATAGGGGATGGCCTCCGCCAATCGGCCCGCTGCATACAACGCGAGACCCAGCACCTGCTCGGTCTCCCTGCGCTCGACGCTCCCGTTCTCGAGCTGCGAGACGACGGGCAAAAGCGTCTCAATCGCTTTTGCGTGCTCGTCGGCGTGGTACAACCCGAGCCCGCGCAGGTACACCACCACTGGCGCGGTGGCGTCGAATCGCTTCAGCTGTTCTTGCGCCTCCTCAGTGCGACCCGTTTGAATCAGCTCGTGAAGCGCGGCCACAGTTGTCGCATCCGGGACGCGCGGCTGCGGTCCGCTCGCAACGCCAACACTCACGAGGGTCTGAGCTACGAACAGAGCGGCGGTGAGTGCGCTACTCCTTCGACACCTTCGTCGCATCGCCCTTTCCTTCGACCAGCGTGACGATCTTGCGGATGGGTACGTCCTGCCACACCTCTGCGCCGCCGTTCGGCCAGCGCACCTCGACCCGCTCGATGCGTGTCGCGCCACCGAGCCCGGCGTGGATGCGCAAATCGTTTTGCGAATAGTAGCTGCCGCCACCACGCACCTCTCGGACCAGCGTGGCGCCACCAGCGACGATCCGGACGCGCGCGCCGATGGCACTGCGATTCGACTTGGTGCCGACCAGCGCGAGCTCCGTCCAAGACGCGCCAGTCGCGACATCGAGCCGGTACAGGTTCGGTGCGTCATGCACGTTGTTCACCACAACGTCGACATCGCCGTCATTGTCGAAATCGCCAAATGCGGCACCCCGGCCCGCCCGAGGCTCCGTCACCGGCGCACCGAGGCGCTCGGTGACGTCCTCGAACCTGCCACTGCGGAGGTTGCGATACACCACCTTACGCTGTTTGTAGCCGGCCTCCGTCCTCAGTTGTTCCACTTCGGGATAGACATGGCCATTCACCAGAAAGAGGTCAAGCCACCCATCATGGTCGAGATCGAGAAAACCGACGCCCCATCCGAGCCAGCGTGTGTTCGTGCCAATGCCGCTGGCGAAGGTGTGGTCCTCGCAGAGTCCCGCGCCCGTATTCGAGTACAGCGTGGAGGTATCACCCGCGAAGTTGGTCTTGAAGATGTCGATGGTGCCGTTGCGATCGTAATCGCCAAGCGCGAGTCCCATGCCGGCCTGCGGCTTGCCATCCTGACTGTAGGCGCAGCCGGCCTCGACGGCGACGTCTTTGAAGGTTCCGTCGCGGTTGTTGCGATAGAGCGTGCTTGGGTTCGAATCGTTCGCCACATAGAGATCTGTCCAACCATCGTTGTCGAAATCAAGTGTGCTGACGCCGAGGCCATACGTTCCCGTCGCTTTGGTTATCCCGGCTTGGTCCGAAACATCGGTGAAGGTGCGGCGTCCCTGATTGCGCAACAGCACGTTCTTGCCACCCGTGAGTCCGGGCGGGCCACAGGCCACGGCGACGCCTTTGTAACGGCACAATCCCGACTCCGGCACCGGCGCGCTCTTCAGATCGAAGTCGATGTAATTGGCGGCAAACAGATCGAGGAGGCCGTCGCGGTCGTAGTCCACGAATGCGCAGCCCGCGCCCCAGCGTGCCTTGGTCACCAGGCCCGCGCTCGCGGTGACGTCTTCGAAGGTCCCATTGCCGCGATTGTGGAACAGTCGGTTTTGGCCCCAGAACGTCACGAAGAGATCAACGAAACCATCGTTGTCGTAGTCGCCCGCGCACGCGCCTTGCCCCCACCCGGTGAGCGCAAGCCCGGCTTTTGCCGTGACATTTTCGAAGGTGCCGTCGCCGCGGTTGCGATACAAGTGACTCGTGGGCTCACTGCCGCGCGGGAATCCTTCGAGCGTCGTGCCGTTCACAAAGAACAAATCTACAAAGCCGTCATTGTCGTAATCGAGCATCGCGACGCCGCATCCCGTCGTTTCGAGCAGGTACTTGTTCGCGCGTTGTCCTCCATACGTCGTGACCGCGGTGAGACCGGCCTCGCGCGCGACGTCACTGAAGGAGAACCCAAGAGGGGCCGGTGCCTGACCAACCGCGAGTGCGGTCAGCCCGAGAACAACCAGCAGGCTCCGCAGCATCAGCGGGGATCCGCAAAGCGCACGCGAGGCGCGAGCCTGCGCGCTTCGATCAGGTGTGCGTTGGCGGTATCACGGCGGCCTAACGCCGTGAGCGCTTTCGCCAACTCATAATGTGCTTCGAAGTTGTCGGAAGCGAGGGTGAGCGCGCGCTCGAACTGCGCGACCGCACCGGCGATGTCGCCCTCCTTCATCTTCGCCCGTCCGACACCGACTGCGAAGGTCGACGCCTGAACGTTCGCTTTTTTTTGAGTCAGTCGAGTGGCTTCTTCGAATGCGGCCGCGGCACCGGGTCCGTCGCCGCGTTGCTGCAGCAGCTGCCCCAGGCTCAGGTGGGCCTCGGCCGAGGCCGGCTGCAGCCGGATCGCCTCGCGGAATTCTTTGATGGCGCCGTCCTGATCACCCAGCTGGCGCAACACGGTGCCGAGCATGTAGTGCGCCTCGTCGTATCCCGGCCGCCGCGCGATCGCTTCTCGGAACGATGTCGCCGCTTCGGCCGGTCGGCCCGTCTGCCAGAGCACCACGGCCAACGTGAACGGTGCATCCGCGAGCGTGGGGCCCAAATCGGACGCACGGCGAAGCGCCACCTCGGCGCCTTGGAAGTCATCCCGCTGTTTCAACGCGACGCCGTAGTTGTAATGTGCCTCGGCGTTCTGCGGATCCTGCGCAATCAGGGCGCGCAGCACTTCCACCGCCCCTTCCAGATCGCCGCGCTGCATCAGCGTCGTCCCGAGGTTCAGGCGGGCCGAATGGAACGCGGGTTCGGCCGCGACGAGCGCGCGGAACGTCTCCACCGCGGCATCGCCATCCCCGCGCTGCAGGAGGGCGAGCCCCAGCGCATTCCGGGCGTCGCGCGATGACGGGGCCAGCGCGACCGCGCGTCGCAACTGGTCGACGGCCGCAGTGACGTCACCGGCCTCTTGCAGCGCGATCCCGAGCTGCAGCGCTGACGCCGGAATCGAGGCGTTCAACCGGACGGATTCTTCGAGCTGTTCGATTGCGGGGAGTAAGTCGCCCCGTTTCTTCAGCGAGATTCCCAGGTGGTACCGCGCCTCCGCGTGATCCGGCTGCAGGCCCACGGCTGTGCGCAGTGACTCGACTGCGCGATCGGCGTTGCCGGCCCACCACAGCGTCGCTCCGAGGTGATAGAACGCATCGAAGAGGTTTGGATCAGCCTTCGTGGCGCGCTCGAATTCCGCAATCGCACGCCCGGTGTCGCCCTGCAAACCATAAACGAAGCCGAGACGGTCGAGTGCGAGCGCGAACGTGGGGTCTTGCCGGACCGCTTCTTCGTACGAGCGCCTGGCGGCGTCCAGATCTCGCCGCATTTCGTGCTGAAGTCCCGCGCGGTACTGACGACGGGCGTCGTCGCGGGACGCGTCGGTTTGCGCCAGCGACAGAACCGGCAGCGCAAGGACGAGTGCCGCCACGATGCCGTGCCGGATCATGGCGGAAATTGTACGGCGGTTATCCGCAAAAAGGCGAGCCGCCACACAGTTAAGCACTGTAGTTGTGATGAACCTACCGGAATGAACCGCACCGCCATCCAAATGCGCTGGTGCAAGGCAGCGCCTGAGGCTGGTGCAGTGGGTTTGAATTCGCTGTGAGAAGGGAGAGGGTACGACGTACGAATCCTTGCGTCTTCTGGCGGCAGCACATCGGATGGACATCAGCGATTACTTGATGAAATGCGACTGGTCCGCGTAGTTGAGCTCGTGTGCGATGTCCGCCAGCCTTTCGAAGCGGTCGCCTCTCACCAACCGACCGACTTCCTCGAATCGCGTCAGTTTGATGCAGCGATGTGGCGAGACGCCAAGCGCCCGCGTAGTCTGGTCACACGGCCATGCCGCGCAATGCCCTTCCGGGCGGCTCGTGAGCTGAGATGAAACCGTCCCACGATCTCGCCGATCTCCGTCACTGCAACGAGGACCGACATAGACGCGAACCGCTCGCGCATTGTTTCGGTCGTGAACATGGTATTGTCATACGCCTCGCGCGTGTAGGCGACACGATACGGCTCGAAAGCCGCCCGGAGACAATCGCCAATGGCGTTCGCATCGCGTGGGTCCGCTTCGCGGATCGAGACGCCACTTCTCATCCCCGATCCCTTCACTCCTGGCTCAAACCATGTTTCGTCCCGTTGCTATCTCAGGCGCGCGGATCAAACTATTCGTTGTCTCACTAGCCTACCCATCGAACAACGCTTCCGGCGATACCGGAAGCTGCCGCACGCGGTGGCCGGTCGCATGCCAGATGGCGGCCGTTCCGCTGAGCGCCGTCTCCTAGAAATCGCGGAGCGAGATTAGAGGGTCGACCCGCGTGGCGCGTCGAGTGGGAACGTAACAGGCCGCCAGTGCCGCAGCTCCGACGACAAGAGTCACGCCCGCATAAGTCAGCGGATCGTGGGCGTTCACACCATGTAGCTCAGTCGAGAGCAGCCGAGTCACCGCGAGTGCGGCGGTCACGCCAATGGCGATGCCCAGGCCGGTCAGCTTGCCGCCCTCCTTCAGTACCATTAGGCTCACTTCATACGGTCGCGCGCCGAGCGCTAGGCGGATCCCAATCTCGCGCGTGCGTCGCGAGACCAGGAACGCGAGCACGCCGTACACGCCGAGGCTGCCGAGCAGCAAGGCTACGCCGGCGAAGACCACGAAGAGTGATGCGGTCGCGGCGGGCGTCGCTACCGCTTCCCTGACGACGGCCTGCATCGTCCGCACGTCGCTGAGAACGACGTCGGAGCTGACGCGGGCGGCGATGTGGTGAAGAAGTGATGCCGTTTCCGATTCTGAGTTGGCAGTCCTTATAGCCAGCGTCATTTCGGATGGAACCTGGCCGTCCTCGAGCGTCGCCTTCGTCGTGTGCGGGACATAGACGACGCCGACTATCCAGTGAGGCACGGTGCGTGTCAGATCAAAGGCGTGCACGTCTGCCACGACGCCGACCACCGTTTTCCATTCCTTTTCACCGACGAATCGGACGTGTTTTCCGAGCGCGGTCTCGCCAGGCCAGAAGCGGCGGGCCGTGGCAGATGTGACAATCGCCGTGGCTGAATTCCTCGCTCGATCGGCCTCCGAAAACAAACGCCCCGACTCGAGTCGGATTCCCATCGCGTTGAAGTACTCGGGGGTCACGATGTTGAGCCAGAACAGCGGCTCGGGATCTGTCGGCGGCACCACATAGCCTTCGAGATCGAGCGATCGCTTGGCGATAGATCCGCTGAGTGGCAACGTGTTCACAAGGGCGGCGGCGCTGACGCCAGGCGCCGCACGCGCCTGCTCCTCGAGCGCACGATAGAACGTGAGACAGCGCTCAGCCTCGCCGCACACTGACGTGTTTGGAGTCACGCGCGCCGTGACCATGTGATCGACGTGGAAGCCCGGATCGACCTGCGTGAGCGCCCACAGGCTCCGCACGAGCAATCCGGCCGCCGCGACGAGCAGCACGGCGAGCGCGACTTCGGCCACGGTGAGCAGTGAGCGAAGGCGATCTGACATCGTGGGTGCGCCGCCGCGCCCGCCGAAATCCATCGACTTGAAGACGGTCGCGCGGCGAACCTGGAACATCGGCGCAAGACCGAAGACGCAGCCGGTGCCGAGCGAGATGACGGCGGTGAACGCCAGCACGCGCCAGTCGATCTGGATCTCGGTGAGACGCGGCGTATCGGCAGGCAGCACCATCTTGAGCACTGAGAGCCCCTGGACCGCAAGCAGCACACCGACTGTGCCCCCGAGCATGCTGAGGAGGAGGCTTTCGGTCAACAGCTGTCTGGCAATTCGTCGCGGCGCGGCGCCGAGCGCCGCGCGGACGCCGATCTCGCGCTCGCGCGCAAGCGCTCGAGAGAGCGTCAGGTTCGCCACGTTCGCGCAGGCGATCAGCAGCACCAGCACGACGGCGCCGAGCAACGCGAGCAGCCTCGTGCGAACGTTCGCCACGACGCCGCGCTTCAGCGGGATGACCGCCACGTTGGCGTTCCATTGGTCCGGCATCCGCCAAGGGAACAACGCATGCACGCCTAACTGAAACAGACGGACCTCAGCGTGAGCCTGCGCGATCGATCCTCCGCTGCGCAGGCGGCCGACAATTGGCATGAAGTCGCCGGCCCAGTACTGCACGGTGTTCCGTGGATCGCGTTGTATCGGGATCCATAACTGCGTCGTGCGCGACGGAAACGCAAAGTCGGCGGGCATCACGCCAACAACGAGGCGACGGATACCGTCGAGCGTGATCGAACGTCCGGCAATCGACGGGTCACTGCGGAAGCGCTGCTGCCAGATTACATGGCTGAGAATCACGACGGGCTGTTCGCCGACGAGATCCTCTCCTGACCTGAAGACGCGCCCCGCCGCGGGCCGCGCTCCGAGAATAGTGAACAACTCCGCCGACACGAGCGTGCCGTAGACGCGCGAAGCTTCACCGGCGCCCGTCAGATTGAAGGCGCGGTCGGGTGCGTATGCCGCAAGGTCCACGGTGCGAACCTTCTCGCGCATCGCGACGAAGGCGCCCTTGGGGTACACGCCTGTGAGGCCGACCAGATTTTCGGGGGCGGGAAAGGGAAGGGGACGAAACAGGATGCCGTCGACCATGCTGAACACCGCCGTGTTCGCGCCGATGCCAAGCGCAAGCGTCAACGTGGCAACCGCGGTGAACCCGGGAGCGCGGAGCAGCGTGCGCGCGCCGTACCGCACATCCTGCTGAAAGCTTTCGATCATCACACGTTCCTCTCTTTACTCGACCCTGGGACTCGTTCGTTCAAGCGTTTAAAACGGCGGCGGCGGAAGATGCGACAGCTTTTCAGGATTGGTCACGATGTAGATGGCACGAATGCGCCCGTGGCCGTTCACCTCGATCGTGAACACCGACTGCGGCCGGCCGTCGACGTAGCTGACAATGCCAGGCTCGCCGTTGATCTCGACGATGCGCTGCAGCGGCCTCAGTGTCATCAGCCTGGTGATGTTTGGGTCCGCGTCCTTCGGTGCACCGTGAAGCGATTCGATCAGCATGTGACACGGTGGCCGATGAAATGCGGTCACTCGAGGATTGCGTCGATTGCCTCGTCCGGCAGCGCGCGTACGAATAGGCCCTTCCAATAGTGCCGATTGGTGCCATACGGCGAGGCGGCTACGTGCTGCTGCTCAAGAAACGTGTGTTCGTGCAGGCCGTCGTCGACGAGCCCCGGTGCCGAGCGAAACGCACGCAAATGTTCAGAGTCCACGCGCCGGCACGTGTAGCACGGGACGATGTTGAGCAGCGGCACGTCCAACTCGTCGGCGGACAGCTCCGCCTGACAACTCAAGTCGCGTGGCGCTGCTTCGACGACGTCGTGGTACAGGCGAAGGGCGTCGCGGACCGCTGCGCCGCGATATCTCAGGACGCCGCCGACAACTTTCTGGAGCGGGTGTCGGCGGAAGTCCAAACGCGTCGCGACGCCGAAGTTGCCGCCTCCGCCACGGAGCCCCCAGAGCAGCTCCGCGTTTTCGTCTGGACCTGCGTGGACGATCGTTCCGTCTGACGTGACGACTTCCGCGCCGATCAGGTGATCGCATGTCAGTCCGTACTGGGCTGTGAGATGGCCGATTCCACCACCGAGGGCGAGCCCGCAGACAACAGTCGAGGCCACGACTCCGCCAGGGGTGACGAGTTCAACGCCTGCGTCACAGTGTCGAAGTCAAGCCAGGTCGCGCCGCCGCTCGCGTGTGCGACGCGCACACTCGCATCCACATCCACGTTCCGTATCATCGAGAGTCGATCACGAGTCCGCCCTCGCAGACGCAGTGCCCAGCCGGGCTGTGTCCGCCGCCGCGTACGGCGACCTCCAGCCCGTGCACCTGCGCAAACTGAAACGCAGTCGCCAAATCACGCGGACTGACACGGCGCACGATCACGGCGGGTCGGCGATCGATCACCGCGTTGAAGCAGCGCCGCGCCGACGGGCGCATCCGTCGTCATCCGGTCCAATGATGTGCCCGGACACAGACCGTCGCAGCTCATCGAGGTTCATCGCGACGTTCACCTAATCACCGGCGTCTGCGGGTGTATTCGTAGCGGACCGCGACCTACTGACGCCAGTGCCATCAGCCTGCGTCCAGTACTGAGCCGCCGCATCAAAATCTGCCGTCTCCCGCGTGGACGTTGATTTATATTCTCCATGTTTGAGGCCGCACCGCATTACACAGGAATTTGGGGCACCGACCACTTAGTAGTCTTCAACGGACAAAACTCTCCGGAACAGTCCCGGGTACGTCACCACGAGGCCGTCAGCGTCGACGTCGATTTCCCGCTCGAAATCGCTGTCCAATGACTCGTAACGATATCGCTGGCCGCGTTTCAGGCACGTGTAGCGCCGCCAGCCCTGATCTGGTCCATTATGAAGACCGTCTGTCTCCCCAGGCTGTCAGATTCTTTCGGCTCAGAGATCAGCCTGCGTCCAAGGGCGAGGACGGCGGGTTGGGCCCATATCTCGACGTGCCTGGTCGCGACGGAGGATCTGTTCGGCGCGA
>JBKPDL010000056.1:0-48216 GCA_046727855.1 Acidobacteriota bacterium | reverse complement strand
GG
The DNA here is from genome assembly GCA_046727855.1 of Acidobacteriota bacterium. GTDB lineage: Bacteria > Acidobacteriota > Vicinamibacteria > Vicinamibacterales > UBA2999 > DASPWV01. Next base: position 48,214 of record JBKPDL010000056.1, on the reverse strand, counting down.
ACGGAGGTCGCTAGCCGGGACGGAGGTCGCTATACTGAGAGCTGCCAGCCGAGATTGCGGAAGGGATCGCTCATGTCCAGGCCACCTAGGTCACTTGGTACTGCAGTATTCGTCTGCTGCCTGGCTGCCCTTCCGGCAGCGGCTCAGGACATTCCGTTGCCGTCAGCAGCGCCTCCGCCGGCGAATCTGGCCTTCGTCGATGGCAGCGTCGATCTCGTCCACGAGGGCGCCGCGGAACGCGCGGCGGCCGGCATCATCCTCGTCGATGGCGATCTCGTCCGAACCGCTAACGGCCGCGCGGAAATCGTGTTCGCCGACGGCACCCTCCTCCATCTCGATCACGACACCGAACTTGAAATCCTCTCGCCAGTGCGGATGCGTCTGAGCGGCGGCCGCCTGAGGCTGCGTGTGTCGGCTGCCGCAACGACGCCTTACGTGATTGACACCCGCGCAGCGGCGGTGCGCTTCGAGCCGCGCGGCGAATACGGACTCAGTGCCGACGGTCGTTTTGAACGTCTCGAGCTTACGGTCACGCGCGGCGTCGCGGAGCTCGACGACGGCAGCGCACGCACGGTCGTGCGCGGCGGTGAGATGGCCACTATCCTCGGCGCCGGCGGACGTCCGTTGCTCCAGGCCTTCAATTCCGCCCGCTGGGACGCGTTCGAGCTGTGGTCGAACGATCGCAGCAACGGATTCTCTGTCGCCACGTCTTCGCCACTTCTGCCCTCGGAACTGCGCCCGTACGGCAACGTGCTCGACGACTACGGCCGTTGGGACTACGTCGCGGCCTATGGAAACGTGTGGTTTCCTGCTGTAGGCGTGAATTGGCGCCCGTACTACACGGGATCGTGGAGGCTCACGCGCTACGGCTGGACATGGATCGGCCACGATCCGTGGGCGTGGCCCACACATCACTTCGGCCGTTGGGGCTTTACCGGAGCGTCGTGGTTCTGGATTCCAAATCGAGTGTGGGGACCCGCGTGGGTCAGCTGGTCCTTCGTCCCCGGATTTGTGAGCTGGTGCCCGCTCGGATTTGACGGAAGACCCGTGCTCCCATTCGGCGGACGCCCCGGCGATCATCCGGCGTACTGGCCGCGGTACGATCCGTGGCGCGCATGGACCGTCGTCCCGCGCGATACGTTTGGCAGCCGCCGCGCGGTGCGCACGCACGCAATTGATCCCGGTCGTTTGCCGGAAGAAACCCGGCGCGCAATGACGACGTTTGCCGTGCCGCGGGCCGCCGCAGCGATGTCTGCCGTAAGCGGCAACGTTCGACTGACGCCGATCGGCCCTGGTGGCGCTGCGATTCCACCGGGTGCTGTCGTGCCGCAAGTGCCGGGGACGACCAGGCGCGACAAAAATCCGTATCCTCCGGAGTATCGTCCGCGCGGGAACGTGCGCAATCCGAATGCGCCACCGCCAGGAGGTGCGAACGGAGGCACCACGCCCGTACAGGGCATCACGAAGCCTACAGAGATCTATCAACCTCCGCCTGCGTATCGCGCACCGCGCGGCTATGAGGTACCTCCGGAGTATCGGCCACCGCCGTCGTATCAGCCGCCGCCGAATTCCGCCATGCCGCGGCGTCACTACGGCAGCGAAGCGCGGCAAGCGCCTGCGACGCGCGACGGCGATCGCAACCTAGCGCCGCCTGCGTATGCGCCGCGTCCGGAAGCGTCTCGCCCACAGCGACAGGATTCGTCCAACGACGGCGGCCGGCAACCGTCCGGGAACGTCGCCGTGCCGCGGGGCTCGAGCGACTCTGCGCAGTCAGCTTCCGCGACACGCGACGCGAGCCGGCCCGCGGCTTCCGCGGGCGCCTCCGGCGGAGCGCGCCGCCGTCCGCAGTAACCCTTGGCGAGACCCAGTCGGCCACGGCCCACGAAAGCCGACGACGAATCCCGGCCGCCGCAGCAGTCTCGGCGTTACGTCATCAAAATCGCGCGGCAAGCTGGTCTTGCCGCGCTCTTCATCGTCGCTGCCCTCCTCGGGACGTTGAGCGGCGTGTTGTTCGCGTACGCCGACGATCTTCCGCAAATCTCGGCGCTCGATGACTACCAGCCCAACACCATTACGCGCGTGCTGGGACGAGACGGCGCCGTCTTCGGCGAGTTCGCCACCGAGCGGCGCGTGGTCATTGGTTACACGGACATTCCGGTACGTCTGCGGCAGGCGATTCTCGCTGCAGAAGACGCGCAGTTCTTCGAACACGTCGGGCTGAGCGTGCAGCGCATCGTCCTCACGCTGTTGCACGATGTCATGGAACGCCGGCTCGCCGCGGGCGCGAGCACGTTGACACAGCAGCTCACGCGCAAGCTGTTCCTGACGGACGAAAAGACGTGGGAACGAAAAGTGAAGGAAGCGCTTCTCGCGATTCAGATCGAAAAGCGCTACACCAAGGAAGAGATCTTCACGTTCTACTGCAATCAGATGTACTTCGGCCACGGCGCGTACGGTGTCGAGGCCGCATCGCAGCTCTATTTCAAGAAGCCGGCAAAGGACCTCGCGCTCGAGGAAGCCGCGCTCATCGCCGGCATTCTGCAGGGCAACGTTCGGCAAAGCCCGTTCGTCAATCCCGAAGCGGCGCGGCGACGCCGCAATTACGCCCTCGAGCGGATGGCGGAAGAAGGCTTCATCTCGCGCGACGAAGCACACGCCGCGCAGCAGAAGCCAATCGTGACGCGCGGCGAGCCAGGACAGGAGTCGAGCATCGCGCCGTACTACCTGGAAGAAGTACGGAAGTACGTTGAAGCCAAGTACGGCGCGAAAGCGCTTTACGAAAGCGGACTGACCGTGCGCACGTCGCTCGACCCCGAACTCCAGAAGGTCGCCAACAGGGCGCTCGACCACGGTCTTCGCCAGATCTCGCATCGCCGCGGCGGATGGCGCAAGCCGTCGCGCAATGTGTTGACTGAAGGCCACAAGATTGAAGCCTTCAAGCACGACCGGTGGAACCGGCCGATCGTCGCAGGGGACGTCGTGCCGGCTGTGGTCACGAGCGTGGACTCGCGCGACAGCAAGACGGCGGCTGCACGCGTGCGGTTTGGTCGTTATACCGCGGAGCTCACCAAGCCGAGTTATCAGGGGACGCGCCGCACCCGTCCTGCGGACCTCGTCCAAACCGGCGACTTGGTCGAGCTGCAGATCAACAAGATCGACGACGCGGCCGGCACTGCGACGGTGACCCTCGAACAGCCGCCTCTCCTCGAAGGCGCGCTCGTCGCGCTCGACAATCGCACCGGACAAATCCTCGCGATGGTGGGCGGCTTCAGCTTCGCCCGCAGCAAGTTCAATCGCGCGACGCAGGCTTATCGTCAGCTCGGATCCACGTTCAAGCCGTTGTTGTACACGGCGGCGATCGATCGTGGGCTGACGCCCTCCACCATGCTGGTGGATACCCCCGCCGCGTTCAACGCGGGCGAGGGACAGCCGCCGTACACGCCGCATAACTACGACGGCCGCTACGTCGGTCCATTGACGCTGCGCTCGGCACTCGAGCAGTCGCGCAATATCCCCGCGGTGCGGGTCATGGAGATGCTGGGCCCGCGCCAGGTCGTCACCTACGCCAAGCGGTTCGGCTTCCCCGAAGACTTTCCGCCGTATCTCTCCACGGCGCTCGGCGCCGCGGAAGCGACTCTGCTCGAGGTCACGAGCGCGTATTCGGCGTTTCCCAATCGCGGCATCCGATTGCAGCCTTATCAGGTGATCTCCGTGGTCGACCGCGAGGGAAATCTGCTCGAGGATCACCGCCCGGTTCCACGCGATGCGATTCGCGCCGATACGGCGTTTGTAATGACTAATCTGCTGCGCGGCGTTGTGCTGCGCGGCACCGCGGCCAACGCCGCAGCGCTTGACTGGCCACTCGCGGGAAAAACAGGAACGGTGGACGAGTACACGGATGCCTGGTTCGTCGGCTTCGATCCGAACATCACCGTTGGCGTATGGGTCGGTCACGACGAAAAGAAATCGATCGGTCAGGGCGAAACAGGCGCCACCGCAGCGCTGCCGATGTGGATCGAGTTCATGAAGGCGTACATCGACTCACGAGGGGACCGCAAAAACCCGCCGACCTTCGAGCCGCCCGGGAACATCGTTTTCCTGCCGGTGAGTAGGGACAACGGTGAACCGGTGGAAGAAGGGCAAGGAGGAATTACCGAAGCGTTTATCTCAGGGACGCAACCCGCCAGGCAGCCGTCGCAGTGATGTTGCGATCGCTCCACCCTGTGATGTGGCGATCTCCCGACGTGGTGATGTGGCGATGTAAATGCGGTGATGTAAATGCGGTGATGTAACACATCATTACATCGACAGACACATCGCCACATCCCTACATCTTCACTTCAGATCGCGACAACACCACATCGCGATATCGCCGCTTTAGAGGTCTTCCTCCCCCGGCGCGGTTCCCAGCGTCCCCGATGCCTTCTGCATCAAGTAGGTCTTGATAAACGCGTCGATGTCCCCGTCCAGCACGCGATTGACGTCGCCAACCTGCAGCTTGGTGCGGTGATCCTTGATCATCTGGTACGGCTGCAGCACATAGCTTCGAATCTGGCTTCCAAACGCGATGTCCTTCTTGGCGCCGCCGATCTGTTCGAGCTTTGCCTGCTGCTCCTTTTCCTTTTGATCGTACAGCCTCGCCTTGAGCACTTTCATCGCGACGTCGCGGTTTTTGTGCTGCGAGCGCTCGTTCTGACAGGAGACGACAATGCCGGTTGGCAGGTGCGTGATGCGCACCGCTGAATCGGTGACATTGACGTGCTGTCCGCCGGCGCCGCTCGAGCGATAGGTGTCGATGCGGAGATCCTTCTCAGGAATCTCGATGTCGACGTCTTCTTCGATCTCGGGCCACACGTAGACCGACGCAAACGAGGTATGACGACGGGCGGCCTGATCGAACGGTGAGATCCGCACCAGGCGATGAACGCCGGCCTCGGCCGAGATCAACCCGAACGCGTATTCGCCGCTGAGCGTGATGGTGGCGCTCTTGATGCCGGCTTCGTCCCCTGGCTGATAATCGAGCACCTCGCGCTTGAAACCGCGGCGCTCCGCCCACTTCAAATACATGCGGAGCAGCATTTCGGCCCAGTCCTGCGATTCGGTGCCGCCGGCTCCGGGATGGATGGTGACGATGGCGTTGGCACGATCGTGCTCGCCGCCGAGCATCTTCTTGACTTCAGCGTTTTCCACTTCGCTTTCGAGCGTGTCCAGCGACCGCTCGAGATCGGCCGCGACGTCCTCGCCCTGTTCAGCCCACTCGAGCAGCACACCGAGATCGTCGAGCTTGCGCGCGAGCGAATCGCGCAGCTCGAGATCATCCGTGATGCGACGGCGGCGCTGAAGCGCCTTCTGCGCTTCGGCCTGGTCTTTCCAGAAATCAGCTGCCGAGATGCGGGCTTCGAGCTCGGTCAGTTCTCTCGGCGAATGGGCGGAGTCAAAGATAGCTCCGCAGGTCTTTAGCACGCGTCAACAGACCTTCGGAGCGGCGAATCAGATCATCCAAGACGAGAGACACGGAACCTCCGGAATTGCCACGGCGCCACGGCAAGCGCCATCAGGGTCAGCAACAGCGCGCACTGCGGCGCGACGTCCCCAATTGTGGCATACGCCGTGCGCTCCTGCAGGAACCGCACCTGGCCGACAACCACCGTGGTTTCAAACAGGTCTGTTTTGACGAGCACGCGTCCGTACGGATCGACGATGCCGCTGATCCCGGTATTTGCCGCGCGCGCGAGGTAGCGGCCCTGTTCAATCGCGCGCATCGCCGCGAGCTCGAAGTGCTGATACGGGGCCGACGTCGTCCCATACCACGCGTCGTTGGTGATCGTCGTCAACAACTCACTGCCAGCCTGCACGGCTTTCCGCATCAGATCGGGATACACCACTTCGTAGCAAATCGCCGTGCCAATGATGTGTCCTAGCACCGGCAGCATGGTGACGGTGTTGCCAGGTGAGAAGTCCGAGACGGCCTCGACGAGCGGGCCGACGAAAAAGAGCACGTCCTTGAATGGCACGTATTCGCCGAACGGCACCAGGTACATCTTTCGATACACAGCCGCGGTCGCGCCGGCAGGATCGAGCATGAACGCCGAGTTGTAATAGCGCTCAGGGCTGCCGCGTTCGATCTGATCGGACCCGAACAGCAGGGGCACGCCCAGCTCGCGCACGAGCGTTCGCACGCGCTCCTCGCCGATCGGATCTTCCTCGAAGTAGAACGGCGTCGCCGATTCGGGCCACATCACGAACTGGGCGCCCTCTGCGACCGCCTGACGCGTCATTCTGACGTAGCGATCGAAGATCGCCTCGGCGCTGCTGCGCTTCCACTTCTCTTCCTGCGGGATGTTGGCCTGAATCAATCCGACGCGCGTTTCCGATCCGCTGCGCACCAGATGGCCTTCGTTCATCCGCGCAGAACCCCAAAGCGAAGGACCCGCGACGATCACGAGCGCGGCCACAACGGCCGAGAGCCGCGAGCGGCCGGTCGAGATCGCGGCGAGCGCAAAGCAGGCATGAAGCGTCGCAAGGAGCCACGACAAACCGTACACGCCGACGAGACTCGCGACCTGCGCCAACGGCAACAGCGTGACCACCGCGTTGCCCAAAGGGGTCCACGGAAAACCGCCAAAGAGATTGCCGCGCAGGTATTCCGCCGCAACCCATGCCGCCGGCGCCAGCATCAAACCGGTTGCGCCAAACCGCCGGATGATCACGCCGCTTGCCGCGCCCGCGAGCGCCACGAACAGCGCAAGGAAAAAGGCGAGAATCGCTGCGACAATGACGCCCAGGACTGGCGGTAAACCGCCATAAGTTGTCACGGTGCCGCCGGTCCAGTAGACCGTGCCGCCGAAGTAGACCAAGCCGGCAATCAAGCCGAGCCGAAATCCCTTTCGCGGTGGGACACCCTTACACTGGCGGCCGGCGAGTGCGACAAACAAGGGCGTCAGGGCGATGAAGCCGACTGCCGGATGGCCGTAGCGCGGAAACGAGAGCGCGAGCAGCGCGCCCGAGAGGAGAGCTAGCGAACGATCCAGGGCTTGAACTGCTCTTCTTTTTGCAGTTTCGCCGCAATCGTTTCGGCTTCGCGACGATCCTTGAACTTGCCTACGCGCACGCGGAACACAGCGGGCGCGCCAGCATCAGGGTTCATAACGTAGGCGGAATATCCCTTGCTGGTGAGTCCGCGGGCAACCGAATCGGCTTCGGCACGTTGACGCAGCGCAGCCACTTGGATCGCAAAGCCGCTGCCCGCCGGTTCGGCGGTTGGCGGTGCGGCAGCCTTTGTCGCCGCCGCAGGCGTCGCCGGTGCCGGCGTCGTGATTTTCGCGGGGGCTGGCGGTTTGGTCCGAGCGGCCGGCGCCGCCGCTGGGACGGAATCCGGCGCGCGAAGCTTCTCGCGAGCAGGTTCGTTCCCGGCGAGCCGACTTGGATAGCTCAAGTCTTCATTGGCCGTACTTGGAGTGCCTGATGGCGGAAGCGCTGGAACGACATCGGCCGTCGCGCCGCCGACGGCGGCTGGAGGCGTCGCGAGTGCGTCGACGGCACCGCGTTCGGCGCGAACACCGCGCCCGACCAGGACGCCACAGAGAAAGATGACGACCGAGACGACGACCACGGCCATGAAGAGGAAAAACAGCTGCTTCCCGTTCAGCTGGATTTCGCGAAAGGCGTCATTTGTGGTCGTGGTGGCCATGCGATCTGGCTAACCCCCTGAGTTGTCACATTTTAGCACGCGCAATGCGTTCCCGGAACGCCTGGGCCTCGGCGGACGACGGATTCATGGTGAGGGCCCGGTCGACTTCCGCGCGGGCGGCAACGAGGTCCCTGGTCTGAAAGTACGCCTCCGCGAGGGCCAGGTGCCCGGCCACCGTTTCCTCGCTCCACAACGCGATTTTTAGTTCCTGTACTGCTTCGGCGGTCCGCCCGCCGCGCAGATAGATGCGTCCGAGCATCACATGCGCCTCGGCGAGATAGGGCGACAGGAACAACGCACGTCGCAATTCCTGCTCTGCTTCGCGGTCGGCTTCGCGAAGAAACGCGCGGCGTCCGCTATCCAGGTGAAATGCGGCCAGCTCGGCCTGATCGCGCTGACCGCTTGCCGTGATGATCGAGTCGACGCGTCTGCCGCCGAGAGTGAGCCGGTCTTTCAATCGCTCGAGACCTTTCGGCACACTGTCGACGCCGCCGGTGGCACGCTTGTCCCAATCCGCATAACTCGATGACAAACGGCGCGCCAACTCCTTCTCGCGCGCGGCTTCGGCGGTGGCGCCCGTCTGCTGCAGCGCCGCGCCGAGCACGTAGTGAGCGTCGCCATCAGCGGGATCGCGACGGACCGCTTCCCGCAGCCAGTAAATCGCCGCGGGAGGATCGCGCTCGAGCCAATAAGCGTATCCGAGATTGAAGAAGTAGTCGGGATCGTTGCCGTCGCTCTGCGCCGCTTGATTGAAGTAATAGGTTGGTTTGCCTGTTTGAGGGGTGCTGCCGCGCACCAGCTGCACGACACCCATGGCGTTGAGAACTTCCGGCGCGCGAGTTTCGCTTGCCAACGCCTTTAATCCATCGAACGCCTGGTAGTAGCGCTTGAGATCGATCTGCGAGAGCGCCGCGAGGTATCGCGCCTGATACCCGTAGCGACTGGATGCAGCCGACGTGGCCGCGTCGAGAGCTTTGAGGTGATCGCCGATATCGGTGAGCGCCTGCCAGAGCGCTAGCTGGACGCGCTCGTCGCGCGGCGCGAGCTTCGCGGCCTGCTCCAGAAAGGAACGCTGCGTCGCCGGCGTCTCGGCAACAAGTCCTTTTACATACGCCTCGAGCGCAGCAGGCGATGCAAGGACCGTGTCGCTCGCGACGCGAGGCAACGCGGTTGTTGCATCGAGGAGGCGGCGTGCCACCCGTTGGTAAATCGCAAACAACTCGCCGAGCGGACCACGTTCCGTGACTTCGGGCGAGAGGCGTCCGGCGGCAATCCTGATGCGCCGCGCCCGAACGGTCAGATGATCGCCGGCGAGCTCGTACGAGCCCACCACGACATCGGACGCGCCGACGAACTGCGCGACCTTGATGACGGTGGCGTGACTCAGCGTGGCGGCCGGCGGCAGCTGCAGCCGTTCGAACGCGTCGATTCGGGCGTCGCGCGAAATGGTCGCGGTCCCGAAGAGCTCGAAGTAATCGGCGAGGAGTACCGCCGATCCTTCGCCGAGCCAGTACAAGCGCTGCTCGCTCTGCGGGTTTTCGAACGGCATCAACAGCGTTTCATACTGCGCAGGGGCGGCATTCTGCACGCCTGCCGCTGCCGTCGCAGGGAGCGCCGCGACGAGAGTGACTGCGAAACCGACAGCCGCAGCCGCGCGCGCAATCATGCGGCGGCGGCGGTCGCTTGCGCGGTGCTGATCGTCACGGTGAGCGTGCAACCAGCGCCTCCGTGGGCTCGGCATTCCGTGATCTCCACGCGCGCGGCGAGGTCGAAGCGGTGCAGGAAACGTTCGACCGCGGCGGAATAGAAGACGCACATCGGCCACGCCGCCGTTTCGCGCACCGAACAAAAGACCGACGCGCGAATGCCGACTGTCCCCTTTCCTCTGCGAATCCGTGTTGTCGCTTTCGACCCCTTGAAGGTTTGCGAAATGAGCCGCTTGCTCAACCTCAGCGTCCAGCGCGCGCGCAGCCCGACGGGAAGACTGCGCACCAGCGCCCGCTCCACGGCCGACAGCTCCGCGTACGCCCAATCCGCCGTGTGCTGACCGGCTTTCGTCATGATGCGATCGTAGGTGTGCTGGCCTTCGAGACGCAGGAAGCTAAGCACGGCGTGGAGCGGCGCCAACCCGAATTTGCCGTCGCGCAAGCCTGGCGGCGTCAGCCAGTTCTCGTAAAAGTCGAGTCGCGCGGGCGCGACGTCGGCTATCCCTTCGTGGAGACTTGCGATAAGAAGGCGACCGATGCCGGCATCAACCATGACGCAGTATGGCCACTTTTGATAACGTAACAGACACGCTAGCAGGTTCCCAAGTGTTGAACGCTGCGATCCTTATCGGCGGCCGAGCTCGCCGGCTCGAGGGTCGCTTCAAGCCGTTGTTGCCGGTCGGCGGACGCACCATGCTGGCGCGACAGCTCGAGGCGCTCGCCGCCGCCGGCGTAGAGAATATCGTGCTCGTCGGCCGGTGGAGCGCCGAAGTGCGACCTCCGGTTCCGGTGTTTGCGGACGCGATGGAAGATGGCGGATCGTTGGGCGCACTGTATACTGCGCTGCTCGTCACCCCCGAGGACCGCACTATAGTACTGGCGGCAGACATGCCATTTGTGGCGGCGGCGCTCACCGCGGCATTGGCGCGCGTGCCGCTTGCCGGCGACGTGGCGGTGCCGCGCACGACAGCAGGGCTTCATCCACTGTGCGCGGTCTATCGTCGCTCGGTCGCGGGCCATCTCAAGAGGCGCATCGATCGCGGTGCGTTGCGCGTCCGCGAGGCGCTCGAGGAGCTTCGCGTCGCGAAACTGGAACACGCCGAGCTCGCTCGGCTCGGCGTAGATGACACAATGCTGATGAACGTCAATACCCCCGCTGATTACGAGCGCGCCTGCGAGCTGGCGCGTTACCGCGCGTAGCTTCTGCCTTTTTCATCATGATTCTTTCCCTTCACGATCGGGTCAGGGAGCGTGTCCGCGCGGTGCTCACGGAACTGTACGGACGAGAAATTGCCGAAAGCGCGGCAATCCCGATCGAATACCCACCCACTCGCATGCTCGGCGATCTCGGATCGCCGGCAGCCTTCGAGCTCGCGCGCCGCCTGCGCAAGGCTCCGCGGATGATCGCGCAAGAAATCGCCGGCCGCTTCGACGCGGTGGACGGTATTGCGCGCGTCGAGGCGGCGCCGAACGGTTATCTCAACGTTTTTCTCGATCGGCCGGCCTTTCTGCTCCAGCGGCTCGGTGTGTTGGACCGTCCAGCGCCCCGCACCACTGACACGGGCAAGACGATCGTCGAGCACACCGCGATCAATCCGAACAAGGCGGCGCATATCGGCCATCTGCGCAACGCCGCGCTTGGTGACACCCTCGTCCGCGTGCTGCAGTTCAGGGGCACACCGGTCGAAGTGCAGAACTACATCGACGATACGGGGGTGCAGGTGGCCGACGTCGTTGTCGGGTTCCGGGAACTGGAAGGACTCGATCTTGCCGGTGTGCAAAAGATCGCCGACACGACGCGCTTCGATTACTACTGCTGGGAGCTCTATGCCCGCGTCACGGAGTGGTACGAAGGCGACAAAGAACGGCTGAAGGTTCGCGGCGCGACGCTGCACGACATCGAACACGGCGGCAACGCGGCAGCCGACATCGCCGCCTTGGTCGCGGATCGCATCGTCCGTGCCCATCTCAAGACGATGACGCGGCTCAATATCGACTATCACCTGCTGACGTGGGAAGGCGACATCCTGCGGCTGCACTTCTGGGTGCGCGCGTTCGAGGTGCTGAAGGAAACGGGCGCGGTGTATCTGCAGACAGAAGGGCGGCATGCGGGCTGCTGGGTGATGAGAATAGACGACGACGCGCCGGGCGACGCGGATGGTGAGGGGCGCGACACCGACGCAGAAGACGAACGCGAGAAAGTCATTGTCCGTTCCAATGGCACAGTGACCTACGTCGGCAAAGACATGGCCTACCAGTTCTGGAAGTCGGGACTGCTTGGCCGCGACTTTTGGTATCGCCGCTTTGCGAAGCGGCTCGACGGCTCGGATGTGTGGGCGACGATCAGCCGGCCCGAGCAAGCGGAGGCGCAGCATCCGCCGTTCGGCGCAGCGAGCGCGACATTCAACGTCATCGACGTGCGCCAGGCGTACCTGCAGAAGCTTTTGAAGCAGGCATTGAGGGCGATCGGGCACCCGCAGGAAGCGGACCGCCTCACCCACTTCTCGTACGAGATGGTGGCGTTGTCGCATGCGACCGCACGCGAGCTCGGGTTTGCGCCGCCGCCCGACTCAGAAGACGCGAAGCGGCCGTTCGTCGAAGTCTCAGGACGCAAAGGTCTCGGCGTGAAGGCCGACGATCTGCTCGATCGCGTCATCGATAAAGCGCTCGCCGAAGTCACCCGTCGCAACGACGACGCGCCCGAGAGCGAGCGGCGCAGGATCGCTGAGCAAATCGGCGTCGCAGCTGTCCGGTATTTCATGATCAAATACTCGCGAACCAAGGTCATCGCCTTCGATATCGACGAGGCGATCAGCTTCGTCGGCGAGAGCGGTCCATATCTGCAGTACGCGGTTGTCCGCGCCAACAAGATTTTCAAGAACGTGCAGGAGCGCGACGGCCTCAGCGAAGCCGACATTCTCGCCACGTTGACATCGGCGCCGCCGACGGCGCTGCTGGGGAGCGAGGATGATCATGAGCTCTGGAATCTGGTGCTCGAAGCGGCGCGCCTCGACGAAGTCGTCGAGCAGGTCGTGCGCTCGCTCGAGTTTGCCATCCTCGCCAAGTACGGGTTCGGGCTGGCGCAGATGTTCAGCGCGTTTTATCAGAATCCGCGGCAGTCGGTCCTGAACGAGGAACGGCAGGAGGTGCGCCGGTGGCGCGCCGCGGCGGTCATTTACGTACGTCGGCAACTGACGCGCGTTCTGGACTTGATGGGCGTGGGCGTTCCTCAGAGAATGTGAGCTGTCAATGGCAACGATTGCAATCGCGCCGTGCCGCGCATTGGCGGATTACCTGGAGTCGGTGCGCCGCGCCGGCGGCGAGCCCGTTGAGTTGCATTACGACCGTGATCAACCAGGCGATGTCGTTCGCCGTTCGGGCGGGTTGATGCTGACCGGCGGCGGGGACGTGGACCCGTCGTTGTACGGCGAACAACCACACCCGACCTTCCAGCCCTCCGAACCCGGCCGCGATCAGTACGAAATTGTCCTGATTCACGAGGCCATCAAGGCAGACCTTCCGATCTTCGCCATCTGCCGCGGCATGCAGATGCTGAACGTTGCGCTGGGCGGCACGCTCATCCAGGACATTCCGTCGATGGTGAACGGCGCGCTGCCGCACTCCGTTCCGGAGCCGCGCTATCACATCGCGCACGAGGTCTGGGTGGCCAACGGATCGCAGTTGTATCAGTTGATGAAGGAAAAGCTCGAAGGCGAGATTTGCCAGGTGAACAGCCGGCACCACCAAGCCGTCAAACAGGTCGCCCCCGGCTGGGAAGTATCCGGCACGGCGCCCGACGGCGTGATCGAGGCCATCGAGCAGCCCGGAAGCACTTTCCGCCTCGCGGTGCAGTGGCACCCGGAGAATTTTTTCCGCACCGGCGAGTTCAGGCCGCTCTTCGAAGGGTTCGTCGAAGCGGCGAGCAAGCGCCCGTAACGAGCTTGGTGACTGCAGATCTTTCGAACGGCCGCCATTGCGGCGACCCAGCAGCCTAACGGCATCAGGACGGCGCGGGATTGGTATTCGCGGACGCCTGCCGGTCGCAGCCGCCGCGAGCTCCGGGTCGCGCGCGGCCGGTTACCGCGAACGATTCAGCAGTGACTCTATCCGCTGCATCGCTGCCACCAGCGCCTTTCGCTCTTCGGTGGAGAGCGGCTCGAGCAGTGCCTTCACTTGCGCGCGCGCGCCGGCGTTGAGCGGTGCGAAGACGCGATCGCCTTTCGCCGTGAGCGAAAGAAGCGTTCGGCGGCGATCGGATTTAGCCGGCGCGCGGCGCAACAATCCCTCCGTGGTGAAGCGGCGCAGAATGCGACTGAGGTAGCCGGCGTCGAGCGAGAGATCGCGCGCCAGTTCGCGCGCGCTGGCTGGCGCACGGTTGGCGAGCTCGTACATGACCCGGACTTCGGCGAGCGAATACGCGCTGTGCAAATGCCCTTCATCCAGCGCGCCGATGCGGCGGGTGTAGAAGCGATTGAATCGGCGGACCGCATCAACCGCGCTGGCGTTGCCGTTCTTCATCGCGGCAAGCCGGCCGGCGGCGGTTCGGAGGGGTCGTTGCCAATCACGACGGTCCAGGGCCGCACTTCCCATCGCCGCACGAGGCCTGCTCTTACGTACGGGTCATGCGTCGCAAAGTTTTCTGCGACCGAGCGATCCTGCGCGCGGAAGACCAGGAGTGCGCCGTTCGGCGGGTCGCCGGTCGCGCCTGCCATGACCAGCTCGCCGCGCGCGTGCGCATTGCGTACTTGATTGAGGTGCGCGGGTCGATAGGGCGTGCGCCGCTCGCCAAAATTCTCGACCGTCTCGTAGGTGAGCACGAAATACGGCATGACTCGATAACTCAGACGTAAACAAGCCAGTCGCGGGTATCCGCGGCTTTGCCTGTGCGAATACTTTCCAGCGCGTGCCGGGCGCGTTCGAGCGGCGAGTGCTCATCGAGCGGCATCAGCGCGATCTCGCGTTGCTGGAATTTGATTCGGCGGATCGGCGCGACGGTGGCGGCCGTCCCGACACCCGCCGCCTGGGTGTGCCTGCCTGCCGCATGCCGCTCGAACAGCTCATCGATCGCAATGCGTCGCTCTTCGACCGCCACGCCCATTTCGCGGCACAGCGTCAACACCGAGTCGCGTGTGATCCCGGGCAGGATGGTGCCTGCGAGCGGCGGCGTGACAACCCGGCCATCCATCACAAAGACGATGTTCATCAGCCCGCACTCTTCGATATAGCGGTGCTCCGTGGCGTCGAGCCACAGGACAGTGTGGCAGCCTTGCTTTTGTGCCTGCTGCGCCGCCAGAAGACTTCCAGCGTAATTGCCGGCTGCCTTGACGTCGCCGGTACCGCCCAGGCAGGCGCGTGCAAACTGCGGCTCGGCGAGCAAATCGACGGCGCCGGAAAAATACGGACCAGAGGGGCTGGTCACAATCATGAACCGGTACGCGGCCGACGGGCGCACTTGCAGGAGCGCTTCGGTCGCCACGTAGACCGGACGGATGTACAACGCACCGCCATCGCCGAATGGCACCCATTCCCGATCGAGACGAAGCAGCTCGAGCAGGCCGCCGATGAAGATCTCTTGCGGAATCGCCGCCATCGACAGCCTCGCCGCCGAACGGTTCATGCGCGCGAAATTCTCCATCGGCCGGAACACGGCGATGCGGCCGTCGGTGGTCCGATGCGCTTTGAAGCCCTCGAAAATCGCCTGCCCGTAGTGCAGCACGCTGGCCGCCGGCGACATCGGCAGCTCGCGAAAGGGCAGAATCTCCGGCTCGCTCCATCGCCCGTCGCGGCAGGTCGCGACCAGCATGTGGTCGGCGAACGTCGTCCCGAAGGGCGATTTCTCGCGCAGCTCGGCGGTGAGTCGCGAGGCGGTGGTGCGTGTGATCTGCATGGTCGGCATACGCGCAATTCTGCTGCCGATTAGTTGACTTTGTCAACTATTGCGAGGCTCTCGACATGCGCGGTGTTGGGGAACATGTCGAATGCCTCGAGGGTCGTGAGCCGGTAGCCGCGATCCACCAGCGCGCGGGTATCGCGCGCCAGCGTCGCCACATCGCACGAGACGTACACGACGCGCGCGGCGCCGAGCCCGATCACGCCACGCAGCGCCTCCCGCGTCATCCCGGTGCGCGGCGGATCGACAACCACACAGTCCAACCGCGGCGCTGGCCGATTGGACGACAGAAATGCTTCGACCGATTGATGCCGCGCGCTGATCGCGCCGCCGAAGCTGCCGGCGTTGTGCTTCAAGTCCTCGGCGGCCACTGCATCGCCTTCAACCGCCGTCACCTGGGTGTCGCCACGAGCGGCCAGCGCCGTCGAAAAGAGGCCGACGCCGGCGTAGAGGTCGACCACCTGGCCGGGCGGCACGCCCTGCACGACACGCGCGACCAGCGCCTCGAGCAGGTAGCGATTGCCTTGGAAGAAGGCGCGCGCCTGACGCGTGATCCGAACGCCGCGAATCGTGTCGCTCACCGTCGCCGATCCCCAGAGCGTGAGCGCCCGTGCGTGATGCGGTGCGCCACAGGTCACGCCAGTGAAACCATCCACATGCGTGAGGTTTGCGAGCCGTGAAGGATCGGCGTTCGCGTCGAGCTCGAGATGACTGGCCCGTTCAGTAGCGGCGCAGTTCTCCGAGATCACAACCTCGCTGATCGCGCCGCGCGGAGCCTCGGCGATCGACGCCTCAAACCTGCGCACGGCCTCGATCGTCTCGGGCAAAAGCTGCCGCGTGGCGCCGGCATCGCACAGTGCGTGCGTCCCCTCGCGGAAAAAGCCGAGACGGCCGCTGCGAACGTGCAGCCGAGCGCGAATCCGGTAACCCTCCGGGGGCGACGGCGTCACCAGCAACGCGTCGTCCCAGGGTATGCGCGCGAGACGCGCAAACGCGTCGCGCAGGACGTCGCGTTTGAGATCGAGTTGCCGGGCGTAGGTGACATGCGCATACACGCTGCCCCCGCACGCGCCGTCGCAGAACGGCTCGACGCGATCGGGCGAGGCCTCGAGGACGCGGCGCGTGGTCGCCCAGATCGTGTTGCGCTGCGTCTTCTCGACTTCAGCTTCGACCGTCTCGCCAGGAATTCCCGCCGCAACGAGCACGATGGCGCCATCGTGTCGTGCGAGCATGCGGCCACCCGCAACGGCCTTCTCGAGACGGAGCGTCAGGCGATCGCCTGGCCGCATCACTCATACCTGAGCGACGGTAGCGCGTATGTTTCGCGGACCAGACGCTCGAACGCGGCAGCCCTCGCCTTGATAAAGCTCTCAGGTTGCATGCGCCCGCGGAACGGCGCGAGCTCTCGTTCGGCATCCGCCCCGAGCCGTTGCCGGTCGCCCTCGGAAAGAGCCGCAACGGCGGCGCCCGTGAGCTCTCGTTCGAGCGACTCGAGCTCGAGAACGAGCGCCGCACGTGCTTCGCCGCGTGCGCGCCTGGCGTCGGCTTGCATCCCGTCGAGACGCCCGCCGATACGATCGATGGCGTCGCTCAAAGCCCGTGCGGTCTGCGTGCTGCCGCGCAGAACCGTCAAACGAGCGAGCGCGCGCTCGACGTGGGCAGCGAGCGATGAGCGTCGCGATTCGCGCGTGTCTGCGCTCTGTTCTTCCTCAACGACACGCGTGACGCCCACCGCGCGCCGCCAGTCGTCGAACGCATCGCGTACATCGGCCTCGCAGAACTCGATCCTGACGGGACGGCGCCGCGGTCGTTTACGGTAGTATCGTTGGAAGTAGCGATCGACACCGCTGCAGGCGACCTTCAGTGGAATGCCTTCACGCGCCCACCCTGAAACCTGCTCGAATGCGGGACCAACGATGCGAATGAGATGACCGTCGTTTTTGCGGCACAGGTAGGCTTCGATCTCGCGGCAGTAATCTTCTGGGGTAATCACGTATTCCGTTCCCACACGATTCGCAGTCCACGCAGCGTCAGGTCAGCGTCAACATGCTCGATGCACGTCGTTTCCGGTGCCACCATCGAGGCCAGACCACCGGTCGCAACGACGGCGACGACGCCGCCGAGTTCGGCGCGCATCCGGCGGACCAGGCCGTCAACCATGTCAACGTAACCCCAGAAGAGACCCGCCTGCATCGAGGCCACCGTGTTGCTACCAATTACGCGCTCCGGCTTGCGGACGTCGATGCGCGGCAGCTTCGCGGCGCGTTGGAACAACGCGTCGGCGGAAATCTGCGGACCAGGACAAATCACGCCGCCAAGGTACTCTCCTTTCGCTGACACGGCATCGAACGTCGTCGCAGTACCGAAATCGACCACGATCACGGCGCAGCTCTTCGCGCGGCCAAATTGCTCGTAGGCGGCAATGCCGTTGACCACGCGATCGGCGCCAACTTCATTCGGATTGTCGTAAAGCACCGGCATCCCGGTGTTGACACCCGGTTCGAGGTTGAGCGGCTCGCGCTCGAAATACTCGCGCGCCATGGCAATCATGGTGCCGGTCTGCGGCGGCACGACGGAAGCCATCACGATGCCCGAGATGTCACGTGGGCGAATGCCGTGGTGCTCGCACATGCTCGTGATTAGGATGCCGAGCTCGTCCGATGTCCGTTCGCGCAGCGTCGTGAGCCGCCAGCTGTGAACGAGATCGCCGTCGCGAAACACACCGAGAACGATGTTGGTGTTGCCGATATCGATGGCTAAGAGCACGCGACCCCCGTCACAACCATGTGAGCTCACCCGATACGACCCGCACGATGCCCAACGCAGTTCTGATCAACAGCGCTCCCGATTCGTCCACGTCAGCCGTCACACCCGACACGTGTCGATCCGGCGATTCGACACGGGCCCCGCGCGCCGATGGCGATGCGGCGCGCCAGGCTCGCAGAATACCATCCGTGTCGCCGGTGCGCAGACGGTCGTAGCAGGTTGCGATCGATACGAGCAGCTCCTCGAGCAGCCGCGCGCGATCGACCGCGCGGCCCACCTCGGTTTCGAGCGAGGTCGCACGCAATTCGACATCGCGCGGGTACGACCAGCGAAGAAGGTTGACGCCAACGCCGAGAACGATGGCCTGCTCCATGGTGCCGATGTCGTGCCCTTCGGCGAGAACACCGGCGAGCTTGCGTCGGCCGATCATGATGTCGTTGGGCCATTTGAGCTCGGCGTCAAGACCGGTCGCGCGCAAGATGGCCTCGCGCACCCCGACGCCGGCGGCGAGAGTGGTCAACGCCAGCGCTCGCGGATCGCCGCAGTCGTGCGCCGGGCGCAGAACGATCGACCAATAGAGACCTGCGCCCGCCGGCGAGCGCCACGATCGCCCGCGCCGACCGCGTCCCGCTGTCTGTTCATCGGCGCAGATGACCAATCCTTCGCGAGCGCCGTCCCGAGCGGCTTGCGCGGCAAGGTCCATCGTCGACGCGACAGAGGAAAACCACCGCACATCGAGTCGCAGCGGCGGCATCCGCGCGAGCGCGGCGTGGTAGCCGGCGGCAATCTCCGGCGGCAGCGGTGACGATGTGGGAATCACTCGAGCGGCTCGAGCTCAAAGCTTATGTCGGCGGCGCGAACCGAATGCGTGAGCGCGCCCACCGACACGAAGTCCGCTCCGGTTTCAGCGATCTCGTGGAGACGCTCGAGTGTGACCCCGCCGGAGACCTCCACGACCGCACGGCCGCGACAGCGCTGCACCGCGTCGCGCAGGTGCGGTCCATCGAAGTTGTCGAGCAGAATTCGCTCGGCTCCGGCCGCAAGTGCTTGATCGAGCTCTTGGAGTGTTTCGACTTCGACCTCGATCGGCAGGCGCGACGCCGCTGCTTGCGCACGTGTCAGCACCGCCGTAATGCCTCCCGCAAGGCGCTTGTGGTTGTCCTTGATCAGAACGCCGTCATCCAGGCGATAACGATGATTTGTCCCGCCGCCGCAGCGAACCGCGTATTTCTCCAGTACGCGCAGCGTGGGCGTCGTCTTGCGGGTGTCGAGCACGATGATCTTTCCGGCGGCTGCAGCCACATAGCGATGCGTTTCCGTGGCAATGCCGCTCAAGCGTTGGAGGAAATTGAGCGCGGTGCGTTCGGCCGCCAGCAGTGCGCGCGCCGAACCGGCGACGTCGGCAACCACGCTTCCCGCCGCGCACTGTTGCCCGTCTCGCATGTGAACGCTGAAGATGACGTCGCCGTCGCACTGGCGAAACGTCTCGGCGGCTATCTCGAGACCTGCGAGCACGAGATTGCTCCTGGCGAGCATGATCCCGCGGGCATGCTGCTCCGTCGTGATGGTCGCCTCGCTGGTGATGTCGCCGGCGCCGATGTCTTCGGCGAGTGCGCGCGCCACGAGATCGCGATAGGCATCCGGCGGCAGCGGATCCATGGTCAGGCTGCTTCGGCGAATTCGAGCTCGATTGAAAACGCCGCCGCCGCTTCGATCACCAGGCTGCTGATGTTGGCGGCCGCGCAAAGATCGATTCGGCCCAGCCCGAGATGCGCCAGCCGTTCAGGGGTGTCGCGCACCAGCGCCCGCGTGATCTCGACCTTCAGCGGCCGCTTCGCTTCCGACTTGAGGCGTCGAACTTCTCCGAGCACGTCGGTCACGACGGCAAGTGCCGCCGATGCTTCGGCATCGGGTGGCGCGAGTGCGGCGAGATCGCTCGCCGCCGGCCACGGCGCGCGGTGGACCGAGCCTTCGCGCCACCATGACCAGACCTCCTCGGTCACAAAAGGCAGATAGGGCGCAAACAGTCGGAGCATTACCGACAACGCCGCCTGCAAGGCGTGATTCGCCGATGCCGCCTGCTCGGGTCCGTGATCGCCGTAGCGCCGCGATTTGATCAACTCGAGATAGTTGTCGCAAAAGCTCCAGAAGAACGCTTCGGCGCGATCGATCACCCGCGCGTATTCGTAGCCGTCGAGCGCCTCGGTCGCTTCGGTCACGAGCGCGGCGAGGTCTGTCAGCATGCCACGATCGAGCGGATGCGTCACGTCGCCCCCCGCGGTCCCTCCCGTGAGGACAAACTTCGACGCGTTCAGCAGCTTGATCGCGAGCCGCCGGCCGATCTTCATCTGCCCGACATCAAACGCTGTGTCCACGCCAGGACCACCGCGCGCAGCCCAGTACCGTACGCCGTCCGAGCCGTACTCCTGCAGCAACGCGAGCGGCGTCACGACGTTGCCCTTCGACTTCGACATCTTCTTGCGATTGGGATCGAGGACAAACCCCGAGATCGCCGCGTGCTTCCACGGAATCGTGCCGTGCTCGAAGTAGCTGCGCACGACGCTGGAGAACAGCCAGGTGCGAATGATGTCGTGCGCCTGCGGGCGCAGATCCATGGGGAAGGTGCGCGCGAACAGATCGGGATCGCTTTCGTATCCACACACGATCTGCGGCGTTACCGAAGATGTCGCCCAGGTGTCCATCACGTCCGGGTCGCCAACGAACCCGCCTTTTTGCCCGCGCTGCGTTTCGGTGTAGCCGTCTGGCACGTCGGTTGACGGGTCGAGCGGCAAACGCGATTCCTCAGGCAGGAGCGGATGCTGATAATCAACGATGCCGTCAGCGCCGATCCGATACCACACGGGAAACGCGACGCCAAAGAAGCGTTGCCGGCTGATACACCAATCGCCGTTCAGACCGTTGACCCAATTTTCGTAGCGCGTGCGCATGTAGGGCGGGTGCCACTCGATCTGACGCCCAAACGTCAGGAACTCTTCGCGAAAATCCATCGTCCTGATGAACCACTGACGGCTGGTCACGATCTCGAGCGGTCGATCGCCCTTTTCGTAGAACTTGACGTTGTGCGTGATCGGCTTCGGGTGGCCGAGCAGCTCGCCGCGTTGACGGAGTTGCTCCGCAACCACGGCTTGCGCTTTTTTCGCCGAAAGACCGGCAAGCTGGTCGTACGCTGCCTGAGCCTTTGCTGCGTCGACCGACTCCCAACCGGGAGAGCCCCACTTGACCGGCGCGAGCGTGCCATTGGGCTGAATCACGGCGCGAACCGGAAGCCGCAGTTCGCGCCACCACGTGACGTCGGTGATGTCGCCGAACGTGCAGATCATCGCGATGCCGGTGCCCTTGTCCGGCGCCGCGAGCGGATGCGCCTTGACCGGCACGCGCGCGCCGAAGAGCGGCGTGATGACTTCGCTGCCGAACAACGGCTGATATCGCTCATCATCTGGATGCGCCACCAGTGCGACGCACGCAGGCAGGAGTTCCGGCCGCGTGGTCTCGATTTCTACCGAGCCGCCGTCCGCTTTGTGAAAGCGCACGCGGTAATAGGCGGCGGGCTGTTCACGATCTTCGAGCTCGGCTTGCGCGACGGCGGTGCGAAAGTCTACGTCCCAGAGCGTCGGCGCCTCGAGCTGATACGCCAGCCCTCTCTTCAGCAGACGCAGGAACATGAGCTGCGAGACGCGCTGCGACGCTTTGCCGATGGTGGCGTAGGTCATCGACCAGTCCACCGACAGCCCGAGATAGCGCCACAGACGCTCGAACGCCTTCTCGTCTTCAACCGTCAGCTGATTGCAAAGTTCAATGAAGTTGGGACGGGAAACAGAAATCGGCTTGTCCGGTTTTGCCGGCGGTTCGAACTTTGGGTCGTACGGCAGCGACGGATCGCAGCGCACGCCGAAGTAGTTCTGCACCCGCCGCTCGGTCGGCAGGCCGTTGTCGTCCCACCCCATCGGGTAGAACACCGCTTTGCCGCGCATCCGTTGGAACCGCGCAATGAAGTCCGTGTGCGTGAAGGAAAAGACGTGGCCGACGTGCAGGGCTCCGCTGACTGTGGGAGGCGGCGTGTCGATCGAGTACACCTCGTCGCGTCGGCGGTTTCGACCGAAGCGATAGGTGCCCTCGGCCTCCCATCGCGCCTGCCATTTCTCTTCGAGCCCCTCGAGCGCGGGCTTGTCCGGAACGTGCGCCATAACCGCTGATCGTAGCGGGTTGACGCTTGCGGTAGCAAATCAGCGCGTGGGAACGAAGACGACGACCTCGTTTGACGGCGCGCCTTCTCCGCAACGGTTGCGCACGCGCGCAAAGTTGATGCCCGGCGGCGTGGACGCTTCGAACGCAAGGCGCGCAGCGACGTGCCCGGCTACCGGAATTCGAGAACAGTGACTTTAGCTCTTGCGCGCCTGAGCGCTTGCACGAATTCGTGCAATCTCTTCGCGCACAAGGCGCTCGGTGACGGCGGTCACAACTTGTGTGACGGTCTCGATCAAGACACCTTCGGTGAGCTGGGCGGCGACCCGTGTGGCGATACGCTGTACGGCTTCGTCCGACAAGTCGAGCGGCGCTGGTGCCGACGGCGACGCAGGCGGAGGCGTGAGACGCTCGCCCACGCGCATGGCGATCCGTTCGATCACACCCTCTGGAACTTCAACAGCGGGCGGCGGCGGAGACGGACCTTGCCGCTCGCTGACCCGCGCCGCAATCCGTTCGATCACCTGGTCGGAGATTTGAACGGCAGCGGGAGGTGCCGATGGCACACTCGCGGGTTGGGCGAGCAGTGCATCTACCGGCGAAACGCTCCGCGCAGCCGTTTTTGCGCCATGCGGCGCGGTGCGTTCGTTTGAAAACCACTCGCCATCCATATCGGTCGCCTTTTTGTCGATTCCGCTGTCTGTGCCGGAGGTGCGTGCGGCGGCGGCCGGCCGATTCGGGGCCCGGCCGGAAAGTTGCGCATCGAGATTATCGAACGCCGCGTCGAGTCGATCGAGATAATCCTGGGCTCCGCCCGAACGACTCTCAACCGGCGCAGCGGTTCCCACGGCTGATTCCCCACGCGATAAATCCGTGCCCGCTGCACGTTGAGGTGATGCGTCGCGCGACGGCGACGGCACCAGCGGCGAGCCCGAAGATGGCGTAATCGTCGCAGGAGGGACAGGAGGCACGGACGGCGGGGTCGCCGCCGCCGGCGGAATCACGGGCTTCGCCGCTGGCGCCGGTTGCGGCGCCGCGGCCGGCGCTGAGGATATCGCAGCCGTTGGCGCTTTGGGCGGACCAACACTACGGGGTGGCACCGGCTGACGGTTCGCGGACCGGTCCGTCGACGTAATCATTCGCCCCGGCGCCGGCTTCACTGGCGACTGGTCCTGTTTGGCCAGGCCGAGGAGTTCTTTGACGCGGCTCATCACAAGTATTGGCTCGAACGGTTTGACGATGACACCGGCCGCACCGGAGTCCGTGACCTTCCGTTCGTCGATCGTATCGAACGCTCCGGTCAGGAGCAGCACAGGTACGCCCTCTAAATGCGGCCGTTTTGTGACGAACTGTGCCAAATCGAACCCGCCGACTCGCGCCATCTCAACTTCTGCGAGAACGATGTCCGGCCGCTCGGTTGCCATGTGCTCGATCGCGCGTTGGCCGTCCGGCACGTGAATCACATGCACATCCGGGTCGGCAAGGGTGAGCTCGAGGACGCGATGCGTCGTGGCGTTTGCCGTCGGCCAGGAGCAACGAGTAGCTCATGGCGCTCAGGCGGTCTCACGCAGACTCGATCCGCGCACCGACGTTCCGATTGATGAAATCCACGATTTCCTGCATCGGCGTGCCGGGGATGAACACGCCTTTGATGCCGAGCGCATTCAGCTTCGGAATGTCGACGTCCGGGATGATTCCGCCAACGACGACGAGGACATCGTCGAGCCCCTGTTCTTTGAGCAGCTCGACGACACGCGGGCAGATGTGCATGTGCGCGCCCGACAGGATCGAGAGACCGATGGCATCGGCGTCTTCCTGAAGCGCCGCGCTCACAATCTGCTCGGGCGTTTGGCGCAGGCCCGTGTAGATGACCTCCATGCCGGCGTCGCGCAACGCCCGCGCAATGACCTTGGCGCCGCGGTCGTGACCGTCAAGGCCGGGTTTGGCAATAACTACTCGAATCTTCTGGGCCATATTTTTCGCGGACCTCAAGGTCCGCGCTACATGTTTCCGAAATGTCAGATGATCGGAACTTCCTCGTACTCGCCCCACACTTGTCGCAGCGCGTCGCACATCTCACCGACAGTCGCGTAGGCGCGAACGCAGTCGAGGATGGCCGGCATGGTATTGCCGCTGCTGCGTGCGGTTTGGCGAAGCGCATCCAGCGTACGCGCCACACGATCGTTGTCGCGCGTCTTGCGCAGCTGCTCGAGACGCCGAATCTGCTTCTCCGCCGTAGTTTCGTCGATGTACAGGATTTCGATCGGCGGCTCGTCCTGCTGCACGAAGTCGTTGACGCCGACGATGACCTTCTCGCGCCGCTCCACAGCCTGCTGGAACTGGTACGCGGCTTCGGCAATTTCCTTCTGCGGGTAGCCGCGCTCGATGGCTTCCACCATGCCACCCATGCGATCGATCGTGGCCCAGTACTGCCTGGTGCCCTCTTCCATCTCGCGGGTGAGCTTCTCGACGAAGTACGAGCCGCCCAATGGATCGACGACGTTGGTGACACCGCTTTCGTGCGCGATGATCTGCTGCGTGCGCAATGCAATCGTCGCCGATTGTGTGGTCGGCAGCGCCAGCGCTTCGTCGAGTGAGTTGGTATGCAGTGAGTTGGTGCCGCCGAGCACCGCCGCCAGCGCCTGCAGAGCGGTGCGCACGACGTTGTTATATGGCTGTTGCGCCGTGAGCGAGACGCCGGCGGTCTGCGTGTGGAACCGCAACTGCCACGATCGCGGATTGGCCGCGCCAAAACGATCGCGCATCGCCTCGGCCCACAGCTTGCGGGCCGCACGATACTTGGCGATCTCTTCGAAGAAATCGCTGTGGGAGTTGAAGAAGAACGAGATGCGGGGGACGAAGTCGTCGACGTCGAGACCGGCGTCGACGCCGTATTGAACGTATTCCAGGCCGTCGCGCAGAGTGAACGCCAGCTCCTGCAGCGCGGTGGAACCCGCCTCACGAATATGGTAGCCGCTCACCGAGATGGTGTTCCACTTGGGAACGTGCCTGGAGCAGAAGCCGAAGATGTCGGTAATCAACCGCATCGATGGCCGCGGCGGGAAGATGTATTCCTTTTGCGCGATGAACTCTTTGAGAATGTCGTTCTGAATCGTCCCGGAGATCTTCTGCCAGTCGGCGCCCTGCTTTTCGGCGACGACCAGGTACATCGCGAAAACCATCGGCGCCGGTGAATTGATCGTCATCGACGTCGTAATGTCGCCGAGCGCGATGCCGTCGAAGAGCCGCTCCATGTCGGCGAGCGAGGTCACGTTGACGCCGCACTTCCCCACTTCGCCAAGCGACAGCTCGTGATCGGGATCGCGGCCCATCAGGGTCGGCAGATCGAAAGCGACCGATAATCCCGTGCCACCAGCGGCAATCAGATCCTTGTAGCGCTGATTGGTTTCTTCCGGCGTACCGAAGCCCGCAAACTGCCGCATCGTCCACAGCTTGCCGCGGTAGCCGGTAGGATGAATCCCGCGCGTATATGGGAACTCGCCGGGATTGCCAAGGTCGCGCGTGTAATCGAGCGCCGCGATGTCAGCGGGAGTGTAAAGACGCTCGATCGGCCGTCCCGAGATCGTGGTGAACGAGCGCTGTCGCTCGACCTTTTGCGGACCGGCTTCGAGCACGCTTTTCATATCGAAAACATTATAAAGGCCGTCTGTGCTACGTTGAGGGATGCTATGATCACCGCGATATCCGAGCGTACCGTGTTCGGGGCAATGCTTCAGGAGTTCGAGGTTGCCGCCCGCATTCTCGACCTCGATCCCGGCATCTGGAACATCCTCACCAAACCCAAACGGCAAATCATCGTCTCCTGCCCGGTGCAGATGGACAACGGTTCGATCGAGGTCTTCACCGGATTCCGCGTGCAATACAACATCACCCTCGGCCCGGCGAAGGGCGGCATTCGCTATCATCCTGACGTCACGCTCGACGAAGTCACCGCGCTGGCGGCGTGGATGACATGGAAATGCGCCGTCGCGCACATCCCATTCGGCGGAGGCAAGGGCGGCGTCATCTGCGACCCGACCAGGATGTCACAGCGCGAGATCGAAGCGCTGACGCGCCGCTACACCGCGGAGATCATCGACGCGATCGGGCCCGAGAAAGACGTGCCGGCGCCCGACGTGAACACCAACGAACAGATCATGGCGTGGTTCATGGATACCTATTCCATGCACGTCGGCCACACCGAGACTGCGGTGGTCACCGGCAAGCCGATCGAGCTCGGCGGATCGCTTGGACGCCGTGAAGCGACAGGGCGCGGCGTGATGATCATCACGCGCGAAGCCGCCAAGCACCTCGGGTTCGGCCTGAAGGGCGCGCGCATCGCGATACAGGGGTTCGGCAACGTCGGCTCGATCTCGGCACAACTGCTGTCGGCACTCGGCGCCCGCATCGTCGCGGTCACCGACTGGAAGGGCGGCGTGTACAACGACAAGGGCATCGACATCAACAGGCTGATCGCTCACACGCAGCAGCACAAGACGGTGGACGGCTTCAGTGAAGGCGATCCGCTCGCCGGCCCGAAGCTGTTCGGCCTCGACGTCGACGTCCTGATTCCCGCGGCCCTCGAACGGCAGATCACCATGGACAACGTGCGCGACATCAAGGCCAAGCTCATCGTCGAAGGCGCAAACGGCCCGACCACTCCTGAAGCGGACAACTACCTGCATCAACGCGGCGCCTTCATCGTCCCCGACATCCTCGCGAACTCCGGCGGCGTGACGGCTTCGTACTTCGAATGGGTGCAGGATCGCTACGGCTATTTCTGGACGGAGAAGGAAGTCAACGAGCGTCTCGAGTTCAAAATGGTCGAGGCGTTCGACGACGTTCTCAAGACGTCGCTCGCCCATGAAGTCGACATGCGAACGGCCGCGTACGTCGTGGCAATCAAGCGCGTCGCCACGGTTACCAAGCTGCGCGGGATGTACGCCTAGAGTCGACGCTCGATCGACCGCTTTGCATATCTGTGTTCATCGGCGGCCCGGCTTGGCGATGCGTCCAGCATGCTTGCGGCCGTTGATCGCGACCGCCAGCGGAGACGCGAACCGGAGGTGGCGGACGAACTCGCTTTCCGTCGCCGCAGGTTGCGCGGCGAGCCACTGCCAGTCGACGAAGCCCTCGCCTGCGTCAGGGTTCACGGTGAAGTAGCCGATATCGCCAGCCGTCAGATTCTGGAAGAAGTGGCTGCCCTGTGAAGGCGTGACCTTATAATCGGCGAAGCCGGCCTCTACGATCGCCCGCGCGCCGGCGATTTGATCCCACCTAATCGGCACGCCCAGCATCGGATCCGCCGATCCCCATCGGCCAACGCCGATCAGCACGTACGGTCGTCGTTCTGCCATCAACTGGGCATTGAACTGTGCTACTACTGCTGCAATCTCGCGTGTCTTCGCGCGATCGAAGTGGTTGACGTCCACGACGACGGCATCACACACGTCGTCCACGGTGCCGTGACCCAGCACGCTCGCGCTCTCGCAGATCAGCTCGCCGCGATTCAAGGGCGGCAGATCGCGATCCGCGAAGTCGCGCATTTTCGGCAACGGCCGCAGCTGCAACAGACCGAACTCCGGCGGGCCTTTCGGCGGGAAGTTCACGGCAAACTCGATTTCGACCGGACCGCTCGTCCCCTGTACCGCGGCCGCAAGCAATTCCCCGAGGATCTCGGCAAGCGGGTACAGCCCGTGCTTGAGCACCGGCGCAAACGTGACCAATCGAACACCGGCGCGCGAGACGCCGTCGTACATGGCGTCGTTCTCCGGCGAGTAGGTCGACCCGACGCGGCCGAGCGTCCCGTCCTGTTCGGCGGCCGCCAGATCGAATCGCACGGGTGCGAACCGCCCAACGCTGTCCGGCACCCCGAGCTCGAGTGCGTAGAACGAGCGCTGCGCGTTAGCGAGTGTGTCGCCGACTGACGAAAAGTGCGGCGCGTGACGAGGATAGCGCGGACAGAATCGCACACACGGCTCTCCGCAGACGACCGTCTGTCCAAAGCCGAGCGCCACTGCGGCGATGCCGTCTTCGCGGCGCATGGGCGCTAGCGGATAGAAGTTGTGCGAACGCGCCACGCCGGCAACAACCGGATAGAAACGCGACCCGTAGGCGCCGCCCACGAGACGCTGCACGACGACCGCCATCTTCTCTTCCTCGAGCCGATAGGGGCCGTCGGCAAAATAGCGCTTCGCCGCGGGACTGAACGTCGATGCATACACACGTTTGATCGCGGTGAACAGCTGCCGCAGCCGGACATCGAGGCGGGAGTGCTCGTTCGGCAACATGAAAGTGTCGTAGATCCCGGCAAAGGGGCGGTACTGCGAATCCTCGAGGAGGCTCGACGAACGAACGGCAAGTGGATATCGGACGACCGACAGGAACGCGCCCAACTGCTGTTTGACCTCGGCCGACAGTTCAGCGCGCAGGAAGCGGTGCTCGATGTCGTCGGGGTCCGGGCTGTTCAGCCCAATGTCGCGAAGACCATTGCGTTCCAGGAACGCGTCGAACACATCGGTGCCGAGCACGACACAGGGCGGCACGGCGATGCGCGTATCCGGGAACGCCGCTGCGATCGGCGAGTCGTCGACGAGCTGGCTGAGAAAGGCGAGGCCGCGCGCCTTGCCGCCAAGCGCGCCGCCGCCAAGCCGCGAGAACGCCGTCTGCGGGTCGAATCCCTCAGGATGGAAGTCGACGACGACGCCGCGCCGCGTCTGGTCGCGGTGGTGGCGGATCGCGCGCAGCACTTCCTGGCGAAGGCCTTCGTAGGTCTCGAAATCGGCAGGTTTTCGCGGCCGCAGCTCGTGCGCGAGCGCGAATTCAGTTCGCGCCTTGAACCATTTGGAAAAGTGATTCCGTTCCGCGTGGTAGACCACGCTGTCCACCGGCAGCGTGGCCAACTGTTCCTCCAGCTCGCGCAGGTCGTGCGCGCGCCCGACTTCCCGGCCGTCCGGCAGGCGAAAGACGAAGTCGCCGAAGCCGAGCTGCTCGACGACAAACCGCCGCAGCTGCTGAAGCAGCGTGGGTGAGCCTTTGATCAGGAACGACGCGCCAACCGATCGCGCCAGCACCTTGTTCTCCTCGCGGCTCGATTGCAGCAGCACCGGTACATCCGGCTGGCGCGCCCTGATGTGCCGGGCGAAGTCGAGCCCGGCGTCGTGCTCCACGCGGCCGCCGCGCGGGAACTCGATGTCCGAGATCACGCCGAGGATGTTCTCCTCGTAATCCTCGACGTAGCGCCAGGCGTCCTCGTACGACCCGCAGAGCAGAATCTTCGGCTGCGCCTGCAGCCGCATCAGCTTGTGCGACAGGTTCACACCTTCCGGCACGAGACTGTGCGCGTGGTGCATCAGCTCGGTGTAGATCATCGGGAGGAACGAGGACGCGTAGCGAACGCTGTCTTCGATGACGAGAATGATCTGAACGCCGAGCACGCCGGTGTCGTGGGCGACGTTCCGGCGATCTTCGATGTACTTGACGATGGCCGGCACCAGGCGGACGTCGCCTTGCCAGAGAAACACGCGCTCGAGAAGGCGAGAGCCCGGCGCGTCGGCGAGCCGCGCCACCTCCCGCATGTCGTAGGTAAGCGCCACCACCGGTGTATCGATGTCGGCGGCGCGCATGCGCTCGACAATCGCCGCCGCCGAGCTGTCGCCCAGATAAGCCGAGGCGATGACCAAGTTGTAGCGCGCGCGATCGCGCGCCAGCGTGAGCATGTCGTCCACGGTCGACACGTGCGTGATTCCGGGGGTGTGACGCACGTTGAGATCGAGGAACTCCTCGAGGATCACCTCCTGCAGCTCGCCTGCCTCGGCTAGGATGAAGGAGTCGTACAGACTCGAGACGAGCAGGATGTCGTGAACGCGGAACCTCGCTAAATCCGAAAACTGTGCGAGCCGCATGGTCTCCGAGATTAAACCAGGCCCTGATCCAGCATCGCGTCCGCCACTTTCACGAACCCCGCGATGTTGGCGCCGTTGACGTAATTGCCCGGCGTGCCGAATGCCTCCGCCGTGTCCCGGCAGTTTCGGTGGATGGCCTTCATGATGGTGTGCAGGCGCGCATCCACCTCGTCGCGTGTCCACGACAGGCGCATGCTGTTCTGCGACATCTCCAGTCCCGATGTCGCGACGCCGCCGGCGTTGGCGGCTTTCCCTGGCCCGTACAGTATGCCGGCATCGAGGAACTGACGGACGCCGTCGAGCGCGGTCGGCATATTGGCGCCCTCGGAAACGACGAACACGCCATTGCGCAGCAAATTAGCGGCGTCTTTGGCGTTGATCTCGTTCTGGGTCGCGCTCGGAAACGCGCACTGGGCGCGGTGGTCCCAGAGCGGACTATGATCGGCGCGCGGGTCGATTGCCGTGTACACCACGCCGCTGAACCTGTCGGCGTACTCGAGGATGCGCCCGCGCCGAACATTTTTGAGATCCATCACGAACTGCAGTTTCTCGGCGGTGATACCGGCCTCGTCATAGATATAGCCGTCCGAATCGGATAGCGTCACCGGCCTGGCGCCCAGCTGCAGCAGTTTGTCGACAGTGTACTGCGCGACATTGCCGCTGCCGGACACGAGGCACGCCTTGCCCTCGAGCGTTTCGTTGCGTGTCGCCAGCATCTCCGCAGCGAAATACACCGCGCCGTATCCCGTCGCCTCGGGCCGAATCAGTGAACCGCCCCAGTTAAGTCCCTTGCCCGTGAGCACGCCGCTGAATTCGTTTCGTACGCGCTTGTACTGGCCGAACAGGAAGCCAATCTCGCGTCCGCCGACGCCGATGTCGCCCGCGGGCACGTCGGTCTCGGGTCCGACGTGCCGGTACAGCTCCGTCATGAAGCTCTGGCAGAAACGCATGACTTCCTGATCGCTCTTCGCTTTCGGGTCGAAGTCGGAGCCGCCCTTCCCGCCCCCCATTGCCAGCGTCGTCAGCGAGTTCTTGAGCACCTGCTCGAACGCCAGAAACTTGAGAATCCCGAGGTTGACTGAGGGATGAAACCGGAGCCCGCCCTTGTAGGGTCCGATGGCGCTGTTCATCTGGATGCGAAAGCCGCGATTGATCTGAATGCGGTGTTCGTCGTCCTCCCACGCGACGCGAAACATGATTACCCGTTCGGGTTCGACCAGGCGTTCGATAATTCGCGCCGTTCGGTACTCCGGGCGACGATCGAGAACGAGCTCGAGCGACTCGACAACCTCCTGCACGGCCTGGTGAAACTCCGGTTCGGCCGGGTTTTTCGCTTTGACGTCCGCCATCAGATCGCGGACGAATGGGGAAGCGGCCACAGGCATCTCCAGCTCCTTGACTGTCATAGCGCCCTCCAGGACGCCGGCGCCATTCTACGCGGTCACGGCGACGGCAGCGCCAGTCGAGAAGCAATGCGGGGGCCACGCATGCGAAGAGAGGCTAACTGGCACAGCAGCGAAGCTTCGCCTAGCCACGCGTTGACGGCTATGGCGTGAGGTGAGCTGACGAACGACGCCGGGAATCCGGCGTCTCAGCCTTCGAGACGGAACGCGATCAGCTCCGTCTTCGGCTGCTGTCCGGCACTGGCAGCCGAGAGCTCCAGCAGATACTCACCCGGCGCAAGACTCGAAAGCGGAAAATCCACAACATACGGTTCACCTGCCGCGCTCGCCGCGGTGACCGGCAGGTCGACCATCTTTTGCCCCTGCTTGTTCAGCAAGCGTGACGTCACCGTGACCGGAGCGCCTTGAGGCGCCAGAGCCAGGGCGCGAACGATCAGGCGATCGGTGCGTCGAAACTCCCGGTTCGCCGTCGGCAACGCGTTGCTGTCTTTCACGAGCGTCTGGTATTCGCGGCCGGTGCGCGCGACGTAGACGCGTGGAGTGGGCAGGAGCACTTCGGGGACGGTGAGATCGGGCACGACGATTTCGCGGTCGTCGTTGTCCAGCGTGGTGCCGTTCGCGCCGCCGCCGATCGCCATGCGCAGTTGCAGCTTCCCTGGTGGAACCTCGAAGGTCACCGACGCGGGGCCCGAGCTGCCGGCTGGCGGATCCGTTTCCGGAACACGCCCGCGGAAGTAGGTTTCACCGTCGGGCGCGGCCGCGATCAACGACACCGATGTTGCCGTTTCGCGTCGCACACCTGGCGCGGCGGGAACCGGTTCCCAGACGAGCGTGACGCGCGTCTTGCCGTTCGCGCCCGGCGCGGTGCCCACCCATGTGCGCACGAAGCGGCCGCGGGCCGGCTCCGCAATGGAGGCTAATGCGCGGTTGACCGCTGGCGGCGGACCCACCTTGGGCGCCGTCGCAACCGTTGCCTCTGCGGCGGTGAGCGCCCAGTACCCTTTGCGCGACCGCACCTGCATGCCAGGACGCTTCACGCGCACTCTGATCTCGTGGAACTTGCCGTCCTGCGGCGCCTGCGACGAGTTGTAGCCGAGCAGGTAGTAGGCGCTCGAATCGGTGACGATCTGCTTCATCGCCTTGGCCAAATCGTTGCGATTGACAATGGCGCGGCCATCGGTTTCGTCGGCGAGCACGCGCAACGTGTCCTGCGTCTGCCGCAGCGAATCGTTGCTGCGCGTGAGCGCCACGTTTTCGTTGATGTCGAATTCGCCCGTGGCCAGGCCGCGTGGATCAACTGTGTAGATCGCCGTGTTGTTGCGGTTGGCGGCATTGAACACGTCGCGCATTTCCTGCTGGATGTCGACCTGGCCCATGAAGTCGGCGCGGTCCTCGTTGATGTTGCCGACACCGGCCATCGGATTGCGGCGATTGGGATTGCCCATGCCGGGCATGCTCGCCACGGGATCGCGCAGCTGCGGCGGAAGCACCGACGTGAAGCCTTCGCTGACCATGATGATCGCCTTGCGTCCCTCGCGCAGCGCGCCCAGCTTGACCGCGAGTCCTTCGACCGCCGACAGCGCCACCTGCCGGCGAATACGCTCGACCACTTCGGCCGGATACAACGCGTAGCGTTCTTCAATCGAATTGCGCGGCTCGTAATTGAACTTGCGTCCCTCGAAACGCTCCAACGCACGAATCACCGACTGATGATCGCGCGTGAGCGTGACCGCGTCGATCGGCGTGAGCGGATACATCACCGCGACCAGGTCGCGCGCGCTCAGATTGTTCTGAATGAACTCCGACATCGGCTTGCGGGCCGCCATGCTGTTGCCGAGACGGACGTGGTAGTCGTCGAGGAAGAACACGAAGATGCGCGCGTCTTCGTCGGCCGCTGCGGCTTCTTCGTCCGCCCGTGATCGAATCGCGCGCGTGGTTTCGACCGGCGCGGAGCTGTCGATCTTGATCAAGCGAAACTGTTCGATCGTCTGCGGCTTGCCGTCCTCGAGCACCTCGAAGTCGGTCTGCTTCAAGTCCGAGACCGGCGCGCCGGTCTTGTCCGAGACGATGACGTCGACGCGCACGAAGTTGATGCCGGCGCGGAACGTCGGCTGCTGTGGTTGCTGCGGCGGAGGCTGTTCGGCGGGCTTCTGCTGCTCGGCGGGTGGCTTCGGCGACGTTTGTTCCGGCCCGCTTTGAGCAAGCGCACGCGAGCCGAAGGGGGATGACGCAGCGACGCCGATCGCGATGCCGAGGCTGAGAACGGTCGCGCCGACAAAACGGCAATTGCAGTCTTTCATGGGAGGTCCTCCGCGGTGGCCCGCCTGCACCTCGGATGATAACATTCAGGGTTCCGATGACCCACTCGACGCTCGATGCCGCGCCAGCCCTCACCCGCCTCGCCGAAGACGAAATCATCTTTCGTGACAGCGTCTCCGAGTTCGCCGATCGCGAGATTCGCCCGCTCGTGCGCGAAATGGACGAACAGGCCAAAATCCCGCGCGATCTGATCGAAAAGCTGTTCGCCCTCGGCATCATGGGCATCGAGGTGCCGGAAACGTTCGGCGGCGCCGGCGCGTCGTTTTTTCATGCCGTTCTCGCGGTCGAAGCCGTGTCGTGCGTCGATCCCTCAATCGGCGTGCTGGTCGACGTCCAGAACACCCTCGTCCTCAACGCCTTCGGCCGCTGGGGGAACGACGAGATCAAACGGCGTTATTTTCCCAGACTCGCGTCCAACGCCGTGGGCGCCTATTGCCTGTCCGAAGCCGGATCGGGAAGCGACGCCTTTGCTCTGCAAACGCGCGCTGTCGAGGTGGCCGAAGGCTATCGCCTCAGCGGCCGCAAACTCTGGATCACGAACGGCAACGAAGCCGACGTGTTCCTGGTCTTTGCAAATGTCAGTCCCGACGCCGGATACCGCGGCATCACGGCATTCATCGTCGAGCGTGGCACGCCAGGATTCGTCATCGGCAAGAAAGAAGACAAGCTGGGAATTCGCGCCAGCAGCACCTGCGAGCTGCTGTTCGAGGACTGCATCGTGTCTCGCGACAATGTGTTGGGCGAGATCGGTCGGGGTTACAAGGTCGCCATCGAAACCCTCAACGAAGGCCGCATCGGCATCGGAGCTCAGATGATCGGCCTCGCGCAGGGCGCGCTCGACCACACGATCAAGTACACGAAGGAACGAAAACAGTTCGGCAAGCCCATTGCCAACTTCCAAGGCGTGCAGTTTCAATTGGCGCGAATGGCGATCGACATCGAAGCGGCGCGGCTTCTTGTCTACAACGCGGCGCGGCTGCGCGACCAAGGTCAGCCGTTTCTTTATGAAGCGGCAATCTGTAAGGTGTTCTCGTCCGAGGTGGCGGAACGCGTGACGTCGCAGGCCGTCAACCTCTATGGCGGCTACGGCTTCGTCCGCGATTACCCCGTCGAAAAGCTCTATCGCGACGCCAAGATCGGGCAGATCTACGAAGGTACGTCAAATATGCAGTTGATGACGATTGCCAAGCATCTGCTCGGGTGAGTCCACAGACTCATTGACGCACACGGATGTCAGTCACATACGGAATCCCAAGCCGCCCAAGTGCGAGATCGACGTCGTAGTGCCCGCTCGTCAATCGACCACGTAACTCACGCGGCACGGTGATCCCGGGCGGAATCAGCTCGCGAATCCAGCCATAAACAAACGGACCGCTGCGAGATGGTGGCACGTAGCCAAGCGCAATCACCGCGCGCAGGATCAAGTGTCCGGACGGATACCGCGCGAGCAGCGTCTCCAGATCGGAACTGGCGTCCACCGCGACGAGCCGAGATCCCGCCGTCGTCATGAAGTGACGCTCGGGCGCTTGCGCAGGTTTGGATTCGAGTGCGCGCCGGCGCTCGAGCTCGCGCCACGCGTTGCCGTTGAACTCAAAGGCCACCCACGCGACCCGCGGCAAGGCGCGATTGTAGGTGCTCATCGCTTCGGGTGCGCCGGGCATGACGTCGAGGGCAAACCCGAGCGCGCGCAGCCGTTCCTCAGTAAGCCAATTTCGCGCGTCGAGCGCATCGGTCCGGTTTTGAAACGCGACGCGAAGTTGCGCCCCCCGATCGTCACCCGAACTCGGCGTGGGCACCGATGCCGGCAGTTCGCGTTCACCGAGCGTGATACGCAGGCGGGGCGCATCGCTGCGGTTCCGGCCGGCAAGCGCGAGCAGACTCACGACAACGGCGAGCGTGATGACGCCCGGGACCAATATGCGCTTCACGCCGGCACTACGAGTCGCCCGCGTATGCGCCGCAGGACGAACAACCAGATGAACGAAAGAACGGCAAGCCCGAGAAAGAACACGTAGCGCGGCAACAGATCCCAGAACCAGTCGACGAAGCGGACCAACAGAAACAGCCCGAGAAACACTGAAACGAGATTCACCGTCTCGTTCCATCGGCGGCGAATCGCGAGGACAAGGATGGCGATCGACATGACGAACATCGCGGCTTGGTACATACCCTCGACGATGCGGTCGTCGACGGCCATCAGACTGGCGCCAGCAGTGGTCGAGAGCAGCAGCAGGCCACCGAGGCCCATGGCCAGCGCAACAAGGCGCGTCACCGCGGGAAACCCTGCATCGATACGCCCGAGCGGAATCGCGAGCACGAGCATGGAAAATGCGGCCGCCGTGAGGAGATCGAACCGTTCAAGCGCTACCGACCACGGAATTCCGGCGGCCTGGAACACCGAACCAGCCATCGCGATGGGAAGCGCGACGAGAGCCGCGGCGAGCACGACACGAAAGCCATAAGGGATCGCCAGCGCCAGTCCAAACGCGCCGCCCGCCCAGATAAACACCGGCGTAGCGGGAATGTTCAGGGTCCAGCTGAGCGCAACAACCGCGAGCCAGAACGTGCCGTAGGCGACGAGCGCGAAGAGCGATGCCACATACAGCGTGCGTTCACGCCGCGCGGACAGCTCTACACCCACGAGCGCCATCAAAGGAAACGCCGTGAGGAGCGTAGCCTGCTGCGGAAGATCGAGCCAGCCCCAGTAGCGTTCGACAAGGGAGTACACAGCAGCGGTGAGCGCGACTGCGCCGGAGAACGACAGCAGCCGCATGCCGCGCGAAAGTTGCGCCGCGTGTTCTGAGGGATCGACATCGTACTCGGCGGCCAGGCGACGAAGCAGATCGTCGTGATAGGACCGAAGTTCGGCTTCTTGCGTCGACGTGAGCGGTAATGCGCCCGCCGCCTTGAGCGCCTCGAGCTCGGCACGAAATGCGCCAATCTGATGGACGCGGCGCTGCCCGTCGTCCCGATTAGGCGGCACGTACCTCGTAGCCCGCGTTCTCGATGCGCTTCTCGATCGCCGCGCGATCGATCTTCGCCGCGTCGTAGGTGAGCGTCACACGATTGTCGCGATGCGAGGCCGACACGTTGGAGACACCCTCGAGCGTCGAGAGCGCACGTTGGATGGCGTTCTCGCAACCGCCGCACGACATCCCTGTAACCGTCAGCGTGAGTTGATCCATGATCCCGCCTTCGCTCGCCGCGAAGCGGCCGAGCTTCGGCGTGGCAAGCTGTCGTTCGTCGTTCCCCGTTCCCGTTCTTCGTTCCTAGTTCCCCCGCTCACGCCTCAGCGCGGCAGTACAGCCTCCGCTGCCAGGGCGCGCAGTTCTTCTTCGCTGCCGGCGATGAGCGACACCGCCCGCACGTCGCGCGTCAGCCGCTCGAGCAACGTGCCCTTGACGAGTGCGTCGGGTCCGACGACGCGCAACGCCACATCGACCGCCTGGTGCGCCGCGCGTGTCGCGGCGAGCTTGGCCATCGCGACATGTCCGCCTGATTCCGTGTCCTGGTTCATGGTCTGTGCCGCTTGCAGCGTGAGCATCGACGCTGCAGCCAGTTCAGTGGCTGCGTCAGCAACAGCCCAATGCGGCTTCTCCTGATCTTCGCAACGCCGCGCACTCTCACGCAAGTTTTCGAGTGCCGAGGTGACGGCCGCACGCCCGATCCCAAGAGCAACCGCCGCCATCACGAGACGCGCGCGCGTATCGGCGATGCGGGGCGCACCAAACCCGCGCAGTCCCGACAGTATCGCTCCGCCGGCGCTCGTCGCCGGCGGCAGCGTGCTTGCAGCGGCGGCAGCGGCGCTCGCGGTCGCCAGTTCCTCGACCACGATGACCAGCGCGACGGCATCATTTCCAGCACGCGCCGCGACCGCTTGAAGCTCGCGAACGAGGTCGTGCGAAATCGCCGCGGTGTCCTCAATGACGTCGGCCATGGGCGGCAAACGTTCGCGCGAAAACGCTTGTGCCTCTTTCTGAATCGCTTGCTGTTCGGAGGAGAACTCAAAAGTCATGACTGCGACAAGCGTTCAAAGACCGGCCGCAGCCGAGCCGCGGTCACCGGCAACTCCTCCGGCAGCACGCGCACCTTGCCCACGACCGACATGAAGTTGGTGTCGCCGGTCCAGCGCGGAACGAGATGCACGTGGAGGTGATCGACGATGCCGGCGCCGGCAGGCCGGCCGAGGTTCATTCCAAGATTGATACCTTGCGGCGAGTACACTTCGACGAGCGTCATCTCGGCGCGGCGGGTCAGCTCCGCGAGCTCCACGAGCTCGGCGTGCGTCAGCGCCGCCAACGTGGCAACGTGCCGCCGCGGCACGATCATCAGGTGGCCGCTGTTGTAGGGATAGAGATTGAGAATGACGTAACAGCTGGAACCGTTGAACACGACGAGGCTGCGCCCTTCTTCGCTGTCCAGTGCGCGGCAGAACACGCAGTCGGTCGCGTCTTCGCTGCGGGTCACGTAGGAAAGGCGCCAGGGAGAGAAGAGACGGTCCACGGCGCGAAATTACCAGTTCAAAGTTCAAAGTTCAAAGTTCAAAGTGAGTTTGAAAGTTGAAAGTTCAAAGTTCATGACTTCCGCAACTTCCGAACTGACAACTAACTTTGAACTTTGAACTTTGAACTTGTAACTTTCATGAGGCCGCGGAGTCGGGTTCCGGCGAAGCTGGCGACTGTTCCGCCTCCTCCGCTTCCTTGTTGATCAGGTCCTTGAGTTCCTTGCCTGGCTTGAAGTACGGCACGCGCTTCGGCGGGACATCGACCTTGTCGCCGGTTTTCGGATTCCGCCCTTTGCGCGGCTCGCGCTTGCGCAGACGAAAACTGCCAAAGCCGCGCAGCTCGATCTTCTCGCCGCGGTGCAGGGCATCGATGATGCTCTTGAACACCGTGTCGACGATGACCTCGGAGTGCTTTTTCGTGAGGTCGGAGACGCGGGAGACCTCTTCGACGAGTTCCGCTTTCGTCATGCGATCCATGTCAGGTCCTGGGCTGGTAGGGCGGGTCGCGCGGGTAAGACTGGTGCGGCCGGTCGGGCGCGTCGGGAATGTGGCAGATACGATTCACATCTGCGTAACTTCCCTACCAGCCCCACCATCCTCACTTGCCTCACCAGCCCGACTCGCCCGATCCGCCTACTTGTGTTTCAGGTGCTCGCCCAGAGTGGCACTACCGTCACCCTGAGTAGATGCGTAGCTCTCCCAGTCCGTGCGATATTCATCCGACTTCAACGCACGGATGCTGAGCCCAATCTTCCGCTCCGCCGGACTCAGCTTGATGATCTTCATCGGGTACGATCTTTCGACCTCGAGATTGATCTTCTCGCCGCCCTGCGAATCGTCGAATTCGCTCACGTGAATCAACCCTTCGATGCCTTCGTCGAGTTCGACGAACGCGCCGAAGTTGGTGAGACGGACGATCTTGCCTTCGATCGTGTCGCCGACCTTGTGACGCGAGAAGAAGTCTTCCCAGATATCAGTCGCAAGCTGCTTGAGTCCCAGCGACAGACGCTGGTTTTCGGCGTCGATGCTCAGCACCATCGCTTCAACCACGTCGCCCTTCTTCAGGACTTCGCTCGGATGCTTGATCCGCTTGCTCCACGACATGTCCGAAATGTGAATGAGCCCGTCGATGTCCTCTTCGACCTCGACGAACGCGCCGAACTCGGTGAGGTTGCGAACCTTGCCCTTGATGCGCGTGCCGACCGGATACTTCTCGGCCAGCTCGCTCCACGGGTTGCTCTCAACTTGTTTCAGACCGAGCGAGATGCGCCGCGCGGCCGACTCGACGCCGAGCACCATGGCTTCCACGGTGTCACCGACGTTGAGAATCTTCGACGGATGCTTGACGCGCTTGCTCCACGACATTTCGCTGACGTGGATGAGGCCCTCGACACCGGGCTCGAGCTCCACGAACGCGCCGTAATCGGTGAGGCTGACGACCTTACCCGACGTACGCGCACCAACCGGAAATCGGTCCATCGCAGTGGTCCATGGATCGGCAATCAGCTGTTTGTGTCCAAGCGACACCCGCTCGGTGGCGGCATCGTACTTCAGCACGACGACGTCGATCTCGTCGTTGACTTTGAACAGCTCGGCCGGATGTCCGACGCGGCCCCACGACATATCGGTGATGTGCAGCAGCCCGTCGATGCCGCCGAGATCGATGAACGCGCCGTAGTCGGTGATGTTCTTGACCACGCCGCGTAGCACCTTGCCCTCGGCCAGCGTTTCGAGCGTGGTCTTCTTCTTCTCGGCGTTTTCCTCTTCCAGCAGCACCTTGCGCGAGAGCACGATATTGCCGCGTTTCTTGTTGACTTTGATGACGCGCATGCGGAGCTCCTGCCCCTTCAAGGCGTCGAGATTGCGAACGGGCCGCACGTCGATCTGGCTGCCAGGCAGGAAGGCGCGCACGCCGATGTCAACCGCGAGGCCGCCCTTGATGCGCTCGATGACGCGGCCGATAACGACCTTCTTCTCGGCGAAGGCGCGCTCGACCTCGTCCCAAATCTTCATCTTCTCGGCCTTCTCGCGCGACAGCACGATGTGGCCCTCTCGATCTTCGGTGCGCTCAAGCAGCACGTCTACGACGTCGCCAGCTTGGACGGTGACCTGACCGGTTTCGTCGAGGAACTCGTCAACAGGGATGATGCCCTCTGATTTGTAACCAACGTCGACAACAACTTCCGATTCAGTGACTTTCAGAACGGTGCCCTTGACGACTTCACCTTCCGCTATATTTCGGAAGCTGTTATCGTAAAGGTCGAGTAGGCGGGCATATTCTTGAGGATCTTCTTCCCGATCCGCATGACCCCAAGGGGATGTGGTTTTCTGCGTTTGCCGGCCCTTGGGCTGAGTGACCGTGGGGGCCGACGCGCTTTGCGGCTCCACAGCCGGGTTATGTTCGTCTTGAACCATTGCGATGCGCGTCCTCCTGACTTCTCGATTTTCCGGGCGTTTGATAGCGGAGGCCGGCGCTCCGCAGATATTCGCGAATTGGGCGTTCGCGTAACCTATCCACGTTACGCGACTCGGCCGCTTCTGTCAAGGTAAATAGTTGGAACGCGGGACTTTAGCGCGAAAGGGATCGGCCATGGCCAAGAAGAAGGCAACGCGCGGACGAGCAAAGAAGAGCGCCAGAAAGGCGACGGGCAAATCGGCCCGCCTCGCCAAAGCCAGGGCGCGACGCGGTGCCAAATCACGGAAGTCGGCAAGAGCCACAAAGAAGGCGACGCGGAAACCTCGACTGGGCGCCAAGAAAGCGGTCAAGCGGTCAACTGCCCGAAAACCAGCGGCCCGTACGAGAAAAGCGGCAGCGGCGTCGCGCCGCGCGGCGGCGTCGCGCCGCGCACCGACGCTCGATCGCGCGCGTCGCACCGTCGCCGACACCGAGCACGTACCGACGCCGCCATCCTCGCTCAACCTGGATCGATCGGCGTCAGCGGCGCGCACCGGGCGTGCCGAACTGAACGAACGCGTGCGCGAGCACACGTCGACCAGCCCCGCCATGACCGCCGGCGACGTCGACGCGGATTGGGAAGCGGCCGAAACGGTCGGCGACGAAGCGCCGGGCGGCGACAATCCCACCCCCGATCAAGACGTCGTGGATGACATCGGCAAAGCGCTCGGCGTCGAGTACGACGACGACCAGGAGTTGCAAGGCGGGGACGAGATCATCGAGCGGGATCGCAAGCGGTGGGAGCTGGATCCTGCTTCATCAGATGATTTTGATGACCGCGAGTGACATCTACCGATGTCGCGACGTGTCGATGTGGCGATGTACTGATGTGTCTGGCGATGTGACGATCTGACGTGACGATGTGATGGAACGACGTAGCGCTACATCCCTACATCACATCACCACATCGCCAGTCACATCACAACATCTCAACATCACACACATCAGATCGCCACATCACCACATCGCGACAGCGACAGATTCAGCGACGCAGCTTACCTCTTACAATCCCCATCACCTTTTCCACCACCTGCTCGACAGCCATCCCGGTGGTGTCGATGTACGTGGCCTCCTCTGCACGCGCGAGCGGCGCCACCGAGCGGGTGCTATCGGATCGATCGCGCGCCCGCATTTCTTCCTGAACGCCAGCGACACTTCCCTGTTGGCCGCCGGTGTGCGCCGGGTCCTGCGCACGACGACGGGCACGCTCCTCCGGTGACGCGTCAACGTAGATCTTCACTTCTGCGTCGGGGAACACCACCGTTGTGATGTCGCGTCCCTCCATCACGACGCCCCCCTGCTTGCCGCGCTCGCGTTGCCGCTCCGCCAGAATCGCACGGACACGGGGCAAGCGCGCGACCGCGGTCGCAGCCCTGTCGATCTCGGGAGTGCGGATCTCGCGCGTCACGTCGCGGCCATCGATGAAGATTCTGCCTTCATTCTGATCGAGTTTCGCGCGCGCCGCGAGTTGGGCGACACTTTCCTCGTCGTCTAGCGGCACGCCGTCAGCAACCGCTTTCCAAGCGACGGCACGGTACATAGCACCCGTATCGACATGGTCGTAGTTGAGGGCTTTGGCCACGGCGCGTGCGAGCGTGCCCTTCCCCGCGCCCGATGGACCATCGATCGCTACGATCAATCCCCGCCGAACTGAGGTCGAACCTTCGTGAGGAACCGTGAGGAACTCCCGTGAGGAACCCGCGTCAGTGTACCATCGCCGCATGCGCCGCCTTCGGAAAGCCGTCGTGATCACAGCCGTCCTGCTGGCGGCGCTCTCATTCGTGGGCCTGCCGTACGTCGACGCGCTCGCCTTCATCGCGCGCGCGGCGGGCATACCGGGGACGATCGGCGAAATCGGCGAGTGGCGGGCGCGGGCGGTTGTGACCGAACCGATTCAGAAAATTCCGACGCGCTACGGCGAAGTTGACGGACAGATTTATCGGCCGGCGAGCGGAGCCGTCCGCCGTCCGGTGACGCTCGTCCCCGGCGTGCACATGGACGGCATACGCGAGACGCGGCTTGTGGGCATGGCAGAGGATCTCGCCGGTTCGGGGTACGAAGTGCTTACTGTCGCTCCACCGGATCTGCAGCGATTCATGATCACGCCGCGCAACACCGACATCATCGAAGACGCCGCGACGTGGCTCGCCGGCCGGCACAACGGCGCCAAAGTCGGCATGCTCGGCATCAGCTTCTCCGGCGGGCTTTCGGTGGTCGCCGCCGGGCGCAAGGATCTGCGCGACAAGGTGGCGTTCGTGATGTCGTTTGGCGGCCACGGCGATCTTGCCCGGGTCATGAAGTATCTCTGTTCGGGGAACGCGCCAGCGATGCCGGCATTGGGCGACGGCATCAAGGAAGTGTCCGGCGTCGAGCACGTGACGATCAAGCCGCCGCACGATTACGGCGTCGCGGTCACGTTACTGGTCTTGGCCGATCGCGGTGTGGTGCCCGTCGATCAAGCCGCGGCGCTCCGCGACGGCGTCTACAGCTATCTCAAAGCTTCGTCGCTGACGCTCGTCGATCGAACGCAAGCCGAAGCGGAGTTCAAGCGCGCGCGCGAGTACGGCGAAACGTTGCCCGAACCCTCGAGAACTTACATGCGCTATGTGAACGGCCGGGCCGTGGACAAACTCGGCCCGGTGTTAGTCCCGTTTCTCGAGCGCTATCGCGAGGAATTCTCCAACCCTGCGCTCTCGCCCGAACGCGGGACGCCCCCGGCGGCGCCGGTGTTCCTGCTGCATGGCGCGGAAGACAACGTCATTCCGTCGGTGGAGACGGTGCTGCTCACGAACTACCTCCGCGGCAAGACCGAGGTGCACGCGGTGTTGAGCGGACTGATCACGCACGCCGAAGTGGACAAGAGCGCGGCGGCGATCGAGGTGTGGCGGCTCGTGGGTTTTTGGCGCGATCTGATGGGAAAGTAGTGTCCGCTTTAGAACGAGGCTTGGACACGGAGCGCGACGCTCCGCGGCGGTGCGAGCGCAGTGCCCGAGAACAAACCCGCGAAGTTGATCACGTTGAGCCGATTGGTCACATTGCGCACGTCGGCGTGCAGGCGCAATTCCGTCCCGCCGCGACGCAGAACGGCCCCTACGGAGAAATCGAGCGCCCACCACGGACGCACGCGCTCGTTCTCGAAGTCGATTTGTTCGACGATGCGCGCGCCGTACTGTTCGATCGCCTCGTCGATGTCGCCCGAAAACTCTACCGGAAGACCGCTGTTGTACTGGACGCCGACGCCGAGCCAGCCGCGCGTTCCGATTCGATAGTTTGCGTGCGCCCGTACGGTGTGACGCTGATCCTGCGAAATCGGAAACCGCTCGTTCGACTCGAGCAGCTCCTCGGCGCCGGGATCGAGAAACAATCCGCCCGTGATCGGCAGCTCGGCAAAGCCGCGCATGTAACCGTACACGACGGAGGCGCCGAGCGCACGCCACCGTGGAACTTCCAGCTTCACTTCCGTTCCAACGATGTCACTTCGGCGGAACGCGATCGGAAAACTCACGCCCGTATTGAGCAAAACCTCGTCGTCGGCGGCGTTGTCCGCTTCACGATAGAACTGCGTGACATCGAATCGAGCGGCGCCGAGGAGCCCCTTGGTGAGTCCGGCTTCGAAAAAATTGCCACGCGACGGCCGGACCGGCAACCGTAGGACCGTGTCGCTGACGACGTCGAGATCGGGAGAGCTCGCGAGCAGCAGATTCTCGAACGCCGGAGTTTGAAACACGCGGTCGTACGATCCACGAACGACGAGATCGATCGACGGCCGCGCCCACGCCACACCAATCCGCGGGCTGAGCGCGTTGTCGGATTCGACGAGTCGATAGCCGTCCCAGCGCAGCCCGGCGTTGATCGTCCACGCGCCGGCTCGGATCTCGTCCTGCACGAACAACGCCTGTTCGCGATCGGGCCGAGTGTCGGCAAACGCGAAGGCGTCGGCGATGGACTCGTCGAAGGCCCCAGCGTCGGTCAACCGATAGGCGAATTGTTCGCGCACGCGTCCGAAAATGACG
Organism: Acidobacteriota bacterium; assembly: GCA_046727855.1. Classification (GTDB taxonomy): domain Bacteria; phylum Acidobacteriota; class Vicinamibacteria; order Vicinamibacterales; family UBA2999; genus DASPWV01. The sequence goes on along the minus strand of JBKPDL010000056.1, from coordinate 3,361 downwards.
TCGCCGCCGACTTTCCACTCGTGCATGCCGCGATGCCCCGCGGCGGCGGCCTTCAGGTAGAGCTCGCGAAACCCGCGATCCTGCGACACATCGATTGGCGTCGCAAACTGGTTCGACCAGAGCGCGGCGCTGACGGTTCGGCCGAACCCGCGAACGTCGAGAACAGCCGCCTGCGACAGCACGCGTTGATAGGACACTTGTCCCATTGTTTCGTCGCTCGAGCGGTCCTGGCGCTGGCCCGCTTCTTCCTGCACGCGCTCGTTCGGAACGAGGAAGGATGCCTGGCCATGACGGACGATCACGCCGAGTCGATCGCGTGCCGTGAGATCGCCTTCGACACGAACAGACACGTTTGATGTTGTTCCGCGATTGCTGAAGTTTTCTTCAACCGGCGGATCGAGATAGCGATCAGTGCGGCTCAACGACCCTGTGCTTGTGATTGCAAACCGTTCGGTGGCATAGCCGACGCGCGCCGTGCCGCTTGGCACTGGCAAAGCTGCCGACGAATGCGCCCACACTGGCGTGGAACCCATGCGGTACGGCGCCGGCCGTCACCACTTCGATCACGCCTCCGAGCTTGCGCCCGTACTCTGCCGGATAGCCGCTGGTCAACACTTTCATCGCGTGAACGTCATCGGCGTCCAACTCGGGCGCGAACGCCGGCGATCGGTTGTCCGTGAGCGGCAACCCGTCCACGACATACTGCGTCTGATACTCCGAACCGCGTGGATGAAGAATGCCGTTCGCTTCGAGCAACCATCCGGGCTGCGTGTTCACGAGATCCGGCAGCGCACGACCAGGTAGCGCCGTGATTCGTTGCTGCAGCGTGGTGGCACCGAGGTAATTTGCAGTGGATGTTTGCGATGGATCGACAAGCGTCTCCGAAGGGCTGACGGCGACCGTCGTCTGGACCGGCGCGACGTTGAGCATGACGCGGAACTCCGTGGCGGTCACCGACTTGACCGCTACTGATGTGACGGAGGGCGCGAAACCAGGCGCACTGAGTGTGACCCGGTAGGTGCCGAACGCGAGGCGCCGGATAATCAAGTGGCCTTCCGCGTTCGTATTGAATCTGGCTTTGAATTGCTGCGCGTCGTTGGCAAGCTCCACGACAGCTGCCACACCCAGTCCAGATTGGTCGGCGACGCTCAGGTGCAACTCGCCGGTATTGGTCTGACCAAATTGCGCCAGACCCATGAGCATCAGCAGTGCAACGCCGGGCATTCCGGCTCAGCATAACGTGAACCGATCGCGTTGCGCCCTTTCAGAGTCGCCAAGCCAACAACAAGAACTAACGATGCCAAGGATGCCGCACCGTTGGCGCATTCGCATATCGCTTCATCGCGAATTCGAGCTTGTCGCCACACCCAGGATCCAAGGTCACGGTCACGAGCGGCGAATCGATTCGCGTCGTTTTGCCTCTGCGGGTCACGCTCACCAGTTGATGTTCCCCGTAGCCGCCGCCCTGCACAACCAGCGTTCGAGCCTGAGAGGCACTTAGATTGACGAGTGTCACGGTGACGCGCGTATCCGAGAGCTCTGAGACGAGTGCGGCCACATCTTCCGGCACGCCGCTGCGTTTGCGCTCGGGATCGAAATATCGAAGGCGGGCATTGAGCAGACCGCCCGAGCGACCGGGCATCAGCGCGCCCCACATCAATTGCACCAGCGATTCGGTGGTTGCCGGGTTGTACTCGAGCATGTTGTCGGCGAGCCGGCGTTCCGGCGGTGTGGTGTCGCGACGCATCGCGGTAAGCCGCTCGTTCAGCGCCTTGAGATCGCGCTCGAGCGCCTGCTCAGGGTAACTGGGATTTCGCCCGCGCAGATAATCGATCCAGTCTCCACGCACACGCTCGAGATCGCGCGGCTGTTGCGACCAGTACCAGACCTCCAGTGCGCCCACGTCCCATGGCGTGTCGCGCCAGCCGTACCATCCGCTTGCGCCGTACATGGTCGGATACAGTTTTCGCCCGCCAGGCGCTCCGGCATGTGAATTCACCGCGTCGATCATGGTGCGCCACGCGTCCACGTATTTCTGCTCGCCAGTGACGAGCAGCGCGTTGTGGAAGCCGGCAAGCGCCCATTGAATTCGGTTGCGATCCTCGCGCTTGCCGGTAACCGGATTGACCGGGCTGAATCCCCAGCCGTACGCGTTGCCCCACCACTTTCCTTCCCGCCCGCCGATCGTGCCATCGAGATCGACGAAGCTCGGAATAATGCCGCCGTTGCGCTTCATCCGATCCAGCCACGCGTCCATGTATTCCACGACCCAGGTTTTGTACTTCGGCTCGCCGGTCAGCAGATACGCGTTGGTCGGCAGCGTGGTGGCCGCCAGATTCAGAAAGTGATCGCCGACGACGTCCGTGTACTCCTGGTAGTGCGCCAGGAATTGCTCGAAAGTGGACTCTCCGTGCTCGGCGTCGAACTGCTTGACGTCGAACGGGTCACCAACCCAGTCGATTGGAGTCGCCTTGCGCAGCATCGGACCGCGGCTGCCGTTGTGCATGCTGCGGATGATCTTGTGGACGGGATCGTAGTTCGGCGCCTCCGGATCCTCGCCCATGTAGAAACCGGCAAACCGCCGCGCGCGTTCCTGGTACTTCGGGTCCATCGGCATGGACAGACCCATGCGATTGAAGAGTTGCAGTCCCTCGCCGTGATGCATCCAGTCGGACTGAACGATGAATTCCTTGTGGTACATGCCGTTGCGCGCAATCGGCACCTCGGTCGTCTTCGCCTCGGTGTACTGCGCGATCAGACCTCCGTGACCTTTGGAAAACATGCGGAGGATTTCGTCGTCCGCACCGAGAGCGTGCAGCTCCGGCCAGCGATTGAAGTTCTCGAAGGCGTCGTCCGGTCCGTCGTTGGCGCCCCAGCGCACGAAGCATTGCAGGTAGCCGCGGTCGTCGAAGTACTTGTTGAAGAATTCGCGGCATGCCGGAACATTGTCGGCCAGCAGCTTGCGCTCGAGTACGGCCCAGCGCGGCGGAGTCATGCGCGTGTCGATGCGGATTGATACATCGCGCGCACGCAGCGAGACACCGGCAGCGATGGCCACGCTGCACACCATGCCAGCGACGGAACGGTAGTTCATGTCAGTCTTCCACCAGGTGTTTGTTGTAACCGGCCGCAACCAGCTGTTCGAACGCATCCCATACGTCTTCCGGAATCTCCTGAGGAATTTGCAACCCTCTTGCCGGATAGGTCCGGAGCCGCTGCAGGTCGCCCACCATGATGCTAATCACTTCGTCACTCGAAAGCGCGTGATTTGAGTAGTGACGCAGATAATCGTCGAGCGAGGCGCGCGGCGAAGTCACCACGACATCCTTTTCAGGCCAGTGCTTCTTGAACGTTGCATAGG
>JBKPDL010000055.1:0-14496 GCA_046727855.1 Acidobacteriota bacterium | reverse complement strand
AATCGCACCGGGATGCGCACGGCGTCGGCGCGGCTCAACGAGCTCTGGAAGGGATCGGCGCGCGCGTTCTGGATCGACGACTACTACACGAAGGGGCATGCCGATCAGAATAAGTACATCTCGGAGAAATTCGGCACGCCGATCGATCAGATCGGCAACCACGCCAACATCCTCGATACCTCCGAGATGATGTTCGTCAACGCCAAGCACGTGCGTCCGAAGAAATTCGCGCCCGGCGGCGGCTTCGAGAACAGCGGTGTCAGCGGCGACCCGTCGAAATCATCGCCGGAAGTCGGCAAGGTGCTGTTGCAGATCAAGATCGACAACGCCGTCGCGCAGATTCGAGAGTTGATGTCGGGCAAATCGACGCGCGAAGCATCGATCACGGCCGATGCCACCGAAGGTGGCCGGGGAGGACGCGGTGGCGGCCGCGGACGCGGCGGCGATACCGCTCCCGCGGGACCGCCCGAGCCGACCTTCAAGACCGCGCCACCAGGCACGTCACCCTCGCAGGCGCCCGACACGGTGTTCATCGACGAATTGACGTGGGAAGAAACACGCGATGCGCTGAAGGCCGGGAAGACGACCGTGATCGTGCCTATCGGCGGCACCGAAAAAAATGGCTATCACATGGTGCTGGGCAAGCACAACCACGTCGTCACTCACGGCGCCAACATGATGGCGCGCAAATTGAGGGACGCGCTGGTCGCACCGACCATTCAATACGTGCCCGAAGGCGATCCGGATCGGCAGAACGCCGGCGCGATCTCGCTGCCGTCGCCGGCCTACGACATGCTGCTCGACGCAGCCGCGCGCAGTCTCAAGGTGCACGGCTTCACCGACATCCTGTTCATCGGCGACAGCGGCGGCAATCAGCAAGGCATAAGGAACGTTACCGCCAAGCTCAATGAGGAATGGAAAGGGAGCGGCGTGACGGTCTACGCCCTCACTGATTACTACGAGGGCGGCCGCGAGCACTATCGCGCGTGGCTGGAAGCCGCGTTCGGCTACGATCAAGAGATCGTCGGCAGCCATGCCGGGATCAGCGACACCTCGCAGATGCTGTTCGTGCGGCCGGCCGGGGTGCGCAAAGATCAGATCAAGCCGTGGGGCGGACCGGCCGACTCGGGCGTTTCCGGCGATCCGACGAAAGCCACCGCCGCGATTGGCGAGATGGGCCTCAAGTTCAAGGTGAACGCGGCGATTGGTCAATATATGACACTGAAAAATCCCCCATCGCGGGGGCGTGGCCGCTCCGGCGACTTTTTTCGATAAGCTGAGGTCCTAACGAATGTGAGCCAGTTCGACGATCAGCCGCTGTTGCGCATATCGGGCGAGGAACCGCCGCCAGATTTGCCACCTCCGCGCACGGATTCGCGTCTCTTTCTCGCGATTGGTCTCGCAGCGCTCGTGCTCGGCGCGTTTGGCGCGTGGTGGTGGACCGGCCGTCGTGCGCCTGTGCCGCGCAACACATCTCCTGCCGTCGCAGCCACTGAAGGGGCCGTGCCGCACCAGGAGCGGCCGCTCCCGCCCGTTGGCCAGATGGACACCTTCCTGCGCGCGCTCATTGGCGCCATATCCTCCCATCCGCAAATCGCACGCTGGCTCGCGACCGACGATTTGATACGCCAGATGGCCGACGCCATCGACAAGATTTCGCGCGGTCAGTCGCCGGCAAAAAACCTCACGGTTCTCAAACCACAGGACACCTTCGAGATTCGGGGCACACGCGGACAGATGGCAATCGATCCGCGCAGCTATCACCGATACGACGGGCTGGCGGCCGCCGTCGCATCGCTCAACGCGAAGGCGGTTGCACAGGCATATCGCACGATCGAACCACGGCTGGACGAAGCGTACCGCGGCCTCGGACGGAGTGAGAACAACGTGGACGAGGCGACCGACATCGCGCTCAACGTGCTGCTCTCAACGCCAGAAGTGGACGACCCGATTCGCGTTGTGCACGGGAAAGGCGCTAGCTATGCGTTCGCCGATCCACGGCTCGAGTCGCTGGCGCCGATTCAGAAGCAGCTAATCAGGATGGGTCCGGAGAACCAGCGGATCGTGCTGGCGCGACTGCGAGAGATCCGCGCCGCGCTGGACGCGACGCCGACCCGCTAACCCGTTAAGGTCAACGGTCGACAGTCAGTTCAAAGTTCAAAGTTCAAAGTTCTTAGTTCGCTCGCGCAGGCGTGCCGGCGAGCGCTACCCTTACCGCCTGCGCCACATCCGCCGCGATCCGCTCCTGCATCCCCAGTACATCGTCCAGCGGCGCGTCGTAGCTTCGTGCCCACACATGCTGATCGCTGACGGCATCGATGAGCTGGGCGTTGATGCGCGCGCGTCCGCGATCAATGGCGATCGAACCTTCCACAATGTGCGAGACCCCGAGTTGCCGGCCGATTTCCGGCACCGTCTCCGAGACCGTCCGATAGCGCAGCGTGGAAGTGACCGACGTCACCCGCAGTTCGTCGCCGGCGGCGAGATCCGTGACGAGCAGATCGGTGATCGCGCCGGCGATGTGATTGTGTTCGGCCGAGGCCGCGTAGATCTGAAACGGCAGCACGGCGACGGATGGCCGGCTTCCGGAGGTCGGGGCGAACGGTGTTCGAGGCATCGCGCTTGCGACAGCGACGCCGTGCGTGGCCGGCTCACGATGCAGCACGACCAGCGCGAAGGCCACGGTTGCCGCAGCGCCGACAATCTGGGCGACGATGCGCCCGGCGAACGAGATCCACGCGGATCGTACTTTCGCCTTGCGCTTGGCCACTTTGGTTGCGGCGTCGCGGGCCGTTTGTGATTCAGCGGCCTTTGGGAGGGAGATGAGCATGCGCCGTCGGGAGGCAAACGGCATGCCTCCTCATGCACGGCGGATCCGGCGAAAAGTGACGGGAATCTGCGCGGCGTCGCGGATTGGCGTCCCACCGCGGGGACGCCGCACGCAGTCGATCGTCCTTGGGCGCTAGCGGTCTTCGCTGGTATCGGATGACCCGCTCTTTCGCCGTTCGCCAAGCCGGCGCTCGGCCTCGAGCCAATCGTCCATGTCGCGGCCGTGCGTGCAGCCGCGTTCGCAATAGATGAAGTACGCTTCAGCTGCAATCTCATCTGGTGACGGCGGTGTGTCGAACGTGTCCGGATAAATCGCCGCGGCCTCTTGCGCAATCTCGCGATTGCTCGGCGCCACGTCGGTTTTCTTGACACGCCGCGACGTACCCGTCGTCTTGCGCGGAGTCGGATCTGAATTACGTTGAGACGGTGTAGGCACCAGAACCTCCGAAGCTGAATGGACCGTGCAACTTTGACGCCAGCTCTGGAGTCGCGGTTACGCACTCCTTAGTGTGTCAGCGCGTACAGCAGAACGTTGACCGCCAACGCGTAGCCGTCGACCGAAAACCTGAGGAAGTATTCAGGGTCGTCGCCCTCACGCTCCCAGGAGTCCCCGATATCGGTGTTGTGTGTGATGAGCACCATCAGGCGGTCGTGCTGATCGAACACGCCGCGCGCGTGCGGAATCGCGCTGTCAGAACCACGTTCCGACGTGCTCCCGCCGCTGCCCGCCCAGAAGTTGATCGACGGAATCTGCGGAATCTTCGGGACAACGAACATCGATTTGAAGATTGGATGATCGAGCGGCAAATCGCGCGCAGGGTATTCTCCCGCCGGCAGCACTTTCGCGAACTGCTCCGCCCACGCTTCCCACGCGTAGCTGCCCCAGAAATCATCGGCCCAGAGAAATCCACCCTTCAATAAGTACTTACGCAGGCCCTCTGCTTCGGCATCGTCGAAGTACGCTGAGCCCACTTCGGTCATCATGATGAACGGGCACTGAAACAACGATTCGTCGGTGAGCGTCATCACCAGGTTGTTGGGTTCACCCTGCGGCGTTTTGCTGACCCGCGTCTTCGTGAGCTCCGAGAGTCGGATCGAGAGGTTGACGTCCGCGCGCGGAGAATCGACGCCCCAGCCGCCGCCATCTCCGTAGCGGTTGCCGCGAAACATGATGCGGCAAAAATGGAATTCGCCGTCGAAGCTGTCCGGCGTCGCCATTTGCATCGATGGTCCAAAGCGGCCGCGGCGCTGTGCCTCGGCAACGACGGCCGCCGCGCAAAGCGCAGCGACGATGAGCAACGCCATGAGGCGAAGCCGAGGGTTCATCGGCCCAATTTTGTGCACTGCTTTCCCTCGGCGTCAAAGTTTTCCGGTGCCAGCCAACGTTCGAATGCAGCTCGACGGTTGGGCCACTCCGAGTCGATGACGGAATACCAGGCCGTGTCGCGATTGCGGCCCTTGTAGACGTTCGCCTGCCGAAACGTGCCTTCGTACGTGAAGCCGAGACGCTCGGCCGCCGCGCGCGACGGCGCATTGAGCGCGTCGCATTTCCACTCGTAGCGCCGGTACCCCAGATCGAACGCCCGCTTCATCATCAGATACATCGCTTCGGTCGCCGCGCACGTGCGCTGCAGCGGCGGCGACAAGTTGATGTGACCGACTTCGATCGATCCTGCTTCGGGCATGATGCGCAGATATGAGGCAACGCCCGCTGCTTTCGGCGCCATAATCGCGTAAAAGAGCGGATCGCTCGTAGCTTTCGCGTCCGCGACCCAGGCAGCGTAATCCTCGAAACTTGCGTAGGGACCATCTCTGAGATAGGTCCAGTTGCGATCGTCGGTGTCGTGCGCGTTTGCGTCCCAGAGATCACGCGCGTGGTGCACTTGCAGCGGCTCGAGCCGGCAATAGCGTCCCTCCATCGGCGCACGCGGCGGCGGTGGTGGCGCTTTCCATGCGCCCACGGTGGGACCGATTGGCTGCCCCAGATGATTGATGCGAGACGTCTGGTGTGGCACTGCCGGGAATTGTATGCTCTCAGCCCTATGAGTCTTCGTTCATTGCTTGTGATCGTCGCCGTGTGCGAGAGCCTTGTCGCGTGCCGTGCAGCACAACCTAGTCCCGCGTCGTCCCGGGCATCCGACGGCGCGGGCGGTTCCAAGTTTACTGTCGTCGAAGCATCGATTGCGGACATGCAAAAGGCAATGGAGGAAGGACGCGTCACGTCGCGACAGCTTGTCGAGCAGTATCTGCAGCGCATTGCGTTGTACGAAGACAAGCTCAACGCGGTCATGAGCGTCAATCAAAACGCGTTGGCAGAAGCGGATCGGCTCGACGGCGAGCGGAAGCAGGGAAAGACGCGCGGGCCGCTGCACGGGATCCCGATTGCCCTGAAAGACAACATCCAGACGACGGACATGCCGACGACTGGTGGCGCAATCGTGTTCGAAGGTCTGATCCCGCCTTACGAAGCGACGCTCACGAAGAACCTGCGCGACGCGGGCGCGCTGATTCTCGCAAAGACCGTGCTCACCGAGCTTGCCAATTTCATTGCCGCGGCCATGCCCGGCAATTACAGCGCGCTCGGCGGATACGGCATGAATCCGTACGATCCACGCCGCGATCCACGCACGACCATTCCCGCCGGCCGCGGCGGCGTCCCGGGCGCGCCGCCTGCGCCGCCCACACGCGCCAACGATGGGCGGCCGGCGCTGGGCACCGGCGGATCGAGCTCGGGGATCGGGACGGCGGCAAATTTCTGGGCGGCCAATGTCGGCACCGAAACGTCAGGGTCGATCTTGAGTCCGTCGAATCAAAACATGCTCGCGGGCATCAAGCCGACCGTGGGACGCGTCAGCCGATACGGCGTGATTCCGATCACAGCGGACCAGGACACGGCGGGTCCAATGGCGAAGTATGTTGCCGACGCGGCAATCATGCTCGGCGCGATGGAGGGTGCGTCGCCGGATCCGAACGATGCGGCCACTACCGCGTGTCAGCCGAATCGCGATTACCGCCCGCATCTCAAAGCCGACGCGCTCAAAGGCGCGCGCATCGGGATTCCGCGCGCATTCTATTACGACGCGATCACGCCGCCTGGCGAGAAAGAGCCGCGTGGCGGTTTGAACGACGCGCAGAAGAAAGCAATGGCCGACGCCATCGAGGTGCTGAAGGCGCAAGGCGCGGCGATCGTCGATCCCGCCGACATTCCGAGCATCGTCGATCGCGATGCGGCGAATAACTTTCTCAAATGGAGCTCGTGCGGCGGACCGAATGACGTTCGCGGAAAAGACCTGAACTGTTCCTATGCGCTGAAGTACGGCATGAAGCGCGACTTCAACGCGTGGCTGGCGTCGCTCGGTCCCGCGGCGCCGGTCAAGACGCTCGCGGAGCTGCGGGCGTGGAATCTCGCGCATCCGCAGCGCCACGCGATCAAGTACGGACAGGCCAATCTGGACGTCTCGGACGAAATAGATCTCGAACGCGACCGCGCACGCTGGGAAGCGGATCGGAGGAAGGACATCCGTCTCGGCGGCACGCACGGCATCAAGGAAGCCATTGAGAAGAACGAGCTCGACGCGCTGCTCTTCCCGGGTTCGAGCGGCGCCGGCATCGCGGCCAGGCCAGGCTATCCCACGGTGATTGTGCCGTTCGCGATGGTGCCCAACGCGCCGACCAACGCACCATTTCCGGAGGGGTTCAACGCCAAGCCCGGTCCCTACGGTGTGAGCTTTACCAGCGTGGCGTGCAGCGAGCCGCGCTTGATCGAGCTCGCATATGCGTTCGAGCAAGCGACGAAGAAGCGGGTGCCGCCGCCATCGGCACCTTAGCCATGGAGTGGCTGGTCGGGCCGCTCACGGATTCCGCGCGGGATCAAGACGACGCGGATCACGCGGATTACACGGATTCGTGGGGAGCGGGCGGCGGGACGGCCGAAGGCCGTGTGCGTCGATCGCGAGCAACGTGCGTGATGCGACGAGAGCGGCGCCTGTCAATCCTTCACGAAGACGATGAAATTCTCGTCATCGACAAGCCGGCCGGCCTTCTCACGATTCCAAGCGATCCGGCCCGCGCGGCGTTCGAGGACACGGTTCTACGCCGTGTGCGCGACTACCTCGCGCGGCCGCGCGGACCGCGTCCCTATGTGGGCATGCTCCATCGCCTCGATCGTGACACCTCGGGGGCGCTGGCGATCGCGCTGACGCGAGAGGCGCACGCGGCGGGGCGTGCGATGTTTGCGGCGCATCAGTTCGAACGCCACTATCTCGCAATCGTGCACGGCGTTCCGGAGCCGCCCGAAGGAACAATTCGAGCGGCGATTTCCAGCCGCTATACGAGCGGCCGCCGCGGCGTGGCGCGGCCTGGTCAGGACGCGCGCGAGGCAACGACGCATTACACGGTGCTCGAGAATCTCGGACGCGTCGCGCTCGTGGCGCTCGCGCTCGAGACCGGCCGCCAACACCAGATTCGCGCCCATCTCGAACACCTCGGTCATCCGCTCCTCGGCGAACGCGTATACAGCGGCGATCGGACACCGCCGATCAAAGCCCCGCGCCAGATGCTGCACGCGTGGAAACTGAAATTCGAGCATCCCCTGCGACCACTCACGATCGACGTCGAAGCCGATCCGCCGCGCGATTTTCTCAGCGTGCTTGAACGCTTTCACAGGACACTGCGCTGATCGTCACTCGGCACGCAACGCCACCATTGGATCAACCTGCGCGGCTCGGCGCGCCGGAATCCACACCGCCGCACCGGCAATAGCCGTCAGTATTGCCACCACCGCCGCGTATGTCGGCACATCGGCCGGCGAAACCTCGAAGAGCATGCCTCTCAGCAGCCGCGTTGTGGCCAGTGCCGCGAGAAGGCCGCTCCCGAGACCGAGTGCGACAGGGCGCAAGCCCTCCCACAACATCGCGCCGAGCACAACCTTTTGCGCTGCGCCGAGCGCGAGGCGGATTGCGATTTCCTGAGTGCGCTGGCCCACGAGATAACTGACGACTCCGTACACGCCGATCGCAGCCAGAAACAACGCAAGCGCCGCGAACAGTCCCAGGAGCGACGCCTGCATCCGTGGTTCGGCCGTGGCCCCGCGCACCACGCCGTCGAGCGTTCGCACTCGCGAAAGCGGCACCACCGGATCGAGGTTCGCCAGCTCACGCCGGATCGCGGCTGTCAGCTCCGCGGGATCGGATTGTGTACGAACAACGAGCGTCATCGTGTGGTACGACGGCTGTTGTGCCTGTGGCGTGTAGAAGGTCGGCACCTCCCTCTCATCGAGCTCGAGGTGCTTCACGTCGCCGACCACTCCGACAATTTCTCTCGAACCCGGACCGCCAACGTCCTGCTGCAGCTCTTGCGGAATGCCGCTGTTGAACGTGATGCGCTGCCCGATCGCGCTGCGCCCCGGCCAGAAACGTCGCGCCATCGAGGCGCTCACCATCGCAACGAGCGGCGAGCCGTCCCGATCGCGCGGCGTGAACACCCGTCCCTCGATGAGAGGAATTTTCATTGCGGTGAAGTACGCCGGTGAGATCGATCGCGCCTGGATTGCCGGTGCCTGTCCGGGCGGCAGGGGCGCCGCCTCGATTTGAATTCCGCGACTGTCGTAGTTGTCGCTGAGCGGCAGGATGTTGGTCGCGCCCACCGACGTCACCCCGGGCAGCGCGCGAATCCGCTCGTAGAATCGTTCGTAAAACGGAATCTGATCGCCCTCCGCGTATTTCGCCGTCGGCACCGCGGTTTCGAAGGTCAGGACGTGGTCACTCTCGAACCCCGTGTCGACCTGCTGCAATTGCCACAGGCTGCGCAGCATCAGGCCGGCACCGGCGAGCAGCGTGAGCGCGAGCGCCATCTGCGACGCGACGAGCAGCTCACGCGCCGGTCGCTGCAGCGAGCGGCGCGATTGCCCGCGCGCGCTATCGCGCAGCGAGGTGTGCACCTCGCCGCGGGCAAGCTGTATCGCCGGGAGCAATCCCACCACCAGACCGGTAAGAACCGTCGCAGCGATCGTGAACAGCAACACGGCTCCGTCGAGCCGAATATCGCCCGCGCCTGGAACGCCGGCGCTGCGCAGCGATGTCAACCAGCGCATCGACAGCGACGCGAGCGCCACTCCGGCGGCGGCACCCAGCGCCGAGAGCGTCACGCTTTCCGTCAGGAGCTGGCGCGCGAGACGGCAGCGATCGGCCCCGAGCGCCGCGCGCAGCGCGATCTCGCTGCGCCGCACCGCGCCTTGCGCCAGCAACAGATTGGCGAGGTTGGCGCAGGCGACCAGCAGCACAAACGCCACCGCGGCGCCGAGCATCAGGAGAGCCGGCCGCGCGTTCTCGACAATCGCGTCGCGCAGGGAGAGCACGACCACCGAGCGATTGGTGTTGTCGCGCGGGTATTCGCGCTCGAACCGCTCGGCCAGCGCGACGAGCTCGGCTCGCGCGGCACCTACCGTGACCCCGGGCGAGAGCCGGGCGACGCCGCGAATGAAATGGCCCCCGCGGTTGGGCGTGACCGTGTCGAACTGAAATGGCACAAACATGTCGGCGTCGCGCTCGGGACTCGTTTCAACGTGGCGGAACTCTTGGGCGAGGACGCCAACTATCGTGACCGCCTGCAGGTTCACCAGCATGCGGCGCCCGACGACAGCCGGGTCTCCGCCGTATCGGCGCTGCCAGAATTGGTAAGCGAGAATGGCAACGCCAGGCGCGTCCGGGCGATCCTCTTCGGGTGTGAACGTCCGGCCGTGCGCAAACGACGCGCCAAGCGTTGGAAAAAATCCTTCAGTTACACGCACTGTGGCCACGCGTTCCGCTTCGCCGCCGGGATCGGCGAGCGTGGTCGACGCGATGGAGGAATGCGCGCCCATCCTGGAAAACGCGCGCGCGCCTCTCTGGAAATCCAGGAAGTCGGCAGGTGAGAGATTGCCCCGCTGCCCTTCTGCGCGATCGAACCCGACGATGCGCACGAGCCGGTCCGGCTGCACGTAGGGCAGGGGGCGCAGCAGCGCGGCGCGAATCACACTGAACATGGCTGTGTTCGCGCCCAGACCGAGCGCAAGCGTGAGAATGGCGGCGGCGGAAAACGCCGGCCGCGCGGCGAGGAGACGCAGAGCGTAGGGGATGTCGGAGTACCACATGGCAGGGGTTAGACGGCGACCGACGCGCCAGCGTTGTAAGTTAAGTTATGGCGTCGCGCAGCAAGCCAACTGATCCAGCGCCGCCGACTCGCTCGATCAAGGGCCTCGCCGAGGCGGCGCAGGATTGCCAAGCGTGTCCGCTTTACAAGGACGCCACGCAGGCAGTGTTTGGCGAAGGACCCAGTGGTGCGCAGATGGTGCTCATCGGCGAACAGCCGGGTGACGCCGAAGACCTCGCTGGTCATCCGTTTGTCGGACCGGCCGGCGCGGTTCTGGATAAGGCACTCGAGCAGGCCCGCGTCGATCGCCGCGTGGTCTACGTCACCAACGCGGTCAAGCATTTCAAATGGGAACCTCGCGGCAAGCGTCGCATCCATATGAAGCCGCGGGTGAGCGAGATCAAAGCCTGCAAGCCGTGGCTCGAGGCCGAACTCGTGCGGATCAACCCGGCCGTGATCGTGTGCATGGGAACGACCGCCGTCCAGTCACTTCTCGGGCCGAAGATCACCATTGCAAAAGCGAAAGGCCAGATTCTGGAATCGCCGTTCGGGCCGGTTGTCGTCACCCGCCACCCGTCTTCGGTGTTGCGAATGAGAGAGCGGGAGGAACGTCAAGCCGCGCTCACAGAGCTTGCGGATGATCTGAAATTCGCATCGACACTCTTGAAGAAAACCTGATACCTGACACCTGACACTTACAGTGAAAACTCAATCGGCCCCGCGAGGAATTCGTCCGTGGGCGATCGGCGTGGGATGTCCGAGATCTTTCCCTCCATCAACTCGCCGATCGCGCGAACCAGCATGCGATCGCCGTCAATTCTGACGAGCAGGAAATGCGGGGAGTCGCTCCACGACACCGTCTTGGCGTCTTCAAAGGCGTTGGGTCGGCCACGGCGGAGCTTGCCGGCGGCGCCGCTCACGAAGTACTCGATTCCATCGGCGGACGAGTGCTGAAAGTTGTGTTCGTGCCCGGAAAACACGACACGCACGCGCGCATCATGGAACCGTTGCACGAGCGCCTGCATGTCGCGCGTGTTGTGATGGCGTGGCCCGGCGGAATACGGCGGGTGATGGCAAAACGGAATGCGCCAGCGCACCGCATCCTGTTCGAGAATCGTAAACGTCTCTTCGAGAAAGCTCTGATGTTCGGGATGATTGAACAAGCGTCCGCGGGTGAAGAACGTCTCCTTCGACGTGTCGATGCAGATCAACTCGACATCGTTGCTGTAGCGCACGCGGTAGAACAAACCCGGGTCGAGCGAAGCCTTGCCGGTCGCTTCGTCGGTGGCCATGCGCTCGCGCAGAAAGAAATTGTCGAGCACCTGATCGCGATCGTCGTGATCCTCGCTCTCGGCTGTGTCATGGTTGCCGATACACGGATATAACGGCACGCGGTTGAGAAAGTAGCGATACGGCTGGTAGAACGTGAAGAACCAGTCGTCGTCTTCGTCGCCGTGATCCACTGGCAGACCGAGAAGCCGCTTGCCAGCGTAGATGTTGTCGCCTGTCGTCAAGACGAACCGCACATCGTAGGTGTCAACGGCACGCTGCAGTGCTTCGCCGATCTCCCGCTGGCGCCTGGTCGGACCGCTTCGGCGGACCCCGACGCCAAAATCGCCGATTACGGCGAACGTGAGCGCGCGCGCGAGCGGTGCGTCCGGCGCCGGGTGGGTGCGAAAGCGGTTGCTGTAGCTCGCGCCCGCCTTCACCAATCCCTGCTCGATCCCCGGCTGCCAGTCGTAGCGCTCGCCCTCGGCCCACACTTCGTCGTTGACGAGCACTTCGTAGGTGTATTCGCTGTCGGGCGAAAGACCGGTCAGGCGGCACCAGTTAGTTGTCTCTGTCGTGGCCGAGCCGACGAGATTGCCTTGCAGGTCGTATACGTTGACGCGGCCGTTGCCATAGGGAGCGGAGCGGACGCCGATGCTGTCGCGGCGCGGTGGGTGGACCCGCACGAGATCGCGATCGTCCACCAGCTTCCACTCGCCGTTGTGCCGCACACGAAAGTAGAACGCGCCCCACGCGATGAGAACGGATGTCGACGAGACGCCGGCCAGGTGGACGTAGGGTTCGGCGTGGAATACAGGCATCTACTGCGCAGAATCTGGAGATCTCGAGATCTGGAGATTTGGAGAAAATCTGGAGATTTCGAGATGTAGAGATTTGGAGATTTGGAGATTTGGAGATTTGCAAATCTGGAGATCGCCAAATTGACTCCAAATCACCAAATCTCCAGCTCTCCAGATTCACGCATCAGTCTTCTTCTGGCTTTTGTTTGGTATCAGTGTCGCCCTCGGGTTCGTCACCCCATGGGTTGGCTTGTGGGCCGGGCACGATGCCGGCGATATCCGGATCCTCTCCGGCGTCGCTGCCGGAGCCAGTGCCACGCCGCGCCCGCGCTTCGGCGCGACGAGCGGCCTTCTCTTTTTGCTTCTCCGCGCGCGCGCGCTCGCGCTCGCGCTTACCACGCGCCATCGGGTTCCGGATCGCCATCGACAGCCATTGTATCCGGACCCGGTCTGGACGGTCTAAGGACGGCCGGAAGACCCGGCGGCCATGGATGAATCAGAGCGAGGCCGGGGAAAACCCCGGCCTCGCACCGTCTACGACACCACGCGTCGGCCCGCCATCACTCCGAGGATCAGGAACACCACGAAGAGCACGAGGAACAGGCCAGCCAGGAACTTCGCTATCGCGAAGGTCGCGCCCGCCACGCTCGTGAAGCCGAACAGCGCTGCGATGATGCCGATCACGAAGAAGATCAGTGCCCATCTCAGCATTGTCGTTCCTCCAGTCGAGGCCAGGAATTGCTCCTGCCTCTCTGCCGGGATAAAACTGCAAGGCCACTGCCAGCTATTCGGAGCGCAGAGCTTCGACCGGGTCAATTCGCATCGCCCGGCGCGCCGGACCAAGGGTCGCTGTAAGGGAAACAAGGAGCAACGTGGCGGCGACCAGCGCCAATGTAAGCGGATCAGTCGGCGCGACGCCAAAGAGCATGACGCGCAAACCCTGCATGGCGACAAAGGAAAGAGCCAAGCCCAGCAGCAGACCTGTGCATGTGAACAGCAACCCCTCACCGAGAATGGTACGCATCACTTCAACTGGACGGGCACCCAAGGTAAGCCGGATTCCAATTTCACTTGTTCGTGTCGAGACGAGCTGGGCCATGACACCGTAGATTCCCACCGCCGCAAGCACGAGCGCGAGCCCGGCGAAGATGCCCAGCAGTAACGCCGACCATCGCCGCGCGGCGACCGAGCGTGAAGCCACTTCCTCCATCGTCCGTGTCATGCCCAAGGGCAGGTTTGGATCGAAATCGAGTACAAGGCGCGCAACTTCAGGCGCGAGCGTCGCGGGTGGCGTTGTGGCGTGCAGCACAAAGCCCAAACCTGCGGACGGCTGCTGCTCGTGTGCCATGTAGACTTCCGGGTTCACGTCGCGATCGAAGCCCCAGTGCTTGACGTCCTTGATGACGCCGATTACTTCGCGCCACGGCTCGTTGGGGCCGTTGAAGCGCATTCGTTTGCCGATTGGCGTCCCGCTCGGCCAGTAACGGCGTGACATGGTTTCGTTGACCACGATGACCAACGGCGCCGTGGCATCGTCTGTTGCCGTGAACGATCTCCCCTCCGCGACTCGAATTCCCATAGCACGGAAATAGTCCGGCGTCACAATGCGGACGTGTGCGCGGACGGGCGCATCGCCCTCTCGCCGCTCGAGCCCCTCAACGGTGATTCCCTGCCGCGAATCGGATCCGGTCAGCGGCAGGTTGTTGTTGGCGCCGACGGCGATCACGCCCGGAATGGCGCGCAATCGTTCTTCGATGCCGCGTCGGGCGCGGCGGATGGCATCGCGATCGCTGTACCGGCTGCGCGGAAGCGTGACGGTTGCGACCAGTCGATTCGCCGTGTCGAACCCAGCAGGTTCAGAAAGCACCCGCTCGAAGCTGCGAAGCATAAGACCAGCGCCGACCAGCAACAGCGACGTAAGCGACACTTCAGCGACAACGAGGGCGAAACGCACGCTTTTGCGCAAGCCGCTTGGTGCGCGTCCCGCTTCGCGCAACGGCTCGGCGGGTTCGTCGTTGGCCACGAGCCACGCCGGCACGAGCCCCGCAATCACACCGGTTGCGACGCAGAGAAGGAACGTAAAGACCAGCACAGTGCCGTCGAGCGTCGCCCTCTCGAGCGCGACACCACGCAACGCGGGCGGCGTTTGCGTGACGAGCGCCTGGAGCATGAGAGACGCGACACCAAGGCCAAACGCGCCGCTGAGAACCGCAAGCACGGTGCTCTCGGTCAACGCCTGCCGGATCAGGCGCGATCGCGCCGCGCCAATAGCGGCGCGCACCGCGAGCTCGCGTCGTCGTCCGGCCGCACGCGCGAGCAGGAGATTAGCGACGTTGGTGCACGCGATCAGAAGGACGAACGCCACGGCAATCGCCAGCACGATCAGCCCGCGCCGCACGGGGCTCACCACTTCGTCGCGAAGCGCCGCGACGTGAGCGCCGTGGCCGCGGCTTTCAGTGGGGTGTTGCGC
>JBKPDL010000054.1:0-9047 GCA_046727855.1 Acidobacteriota bacterium | reverse complement strand
CGGCTGACCAGGGCGACACTGTTCGCCGGCTTCACGATCGGAAAAAACGAAGGAGATCAGGATGGCGGCGACTTGAACAATCCGAACGTCCGTATCAACAATCAGGGTGCCATCGGGTTCGATGCGCCGTACCAAATTCGTGGCGGGTTCAGTTACCAGCTGCCTCTCGAGTTCCAAGTGTCCGGTTCGATTCGCGAGTCGTCCGGGCTTCCGCAAACACGCACTTTCGTCGTGACCACCGCGCAGGTGCCCGGTCTGACGCAGGTGATGCAGAACGTGCAGGTGGCCGAGCGCGGCGAGTATCGCTATCCGTGGGTCAATCTCGTCGATCTGCGGTTCACGAGAATCTTCCGCTCCGGCAGCATGCGCTTCGAGCCCACACTCGATCTGTTCAACATCTTCAACGACAACGCCGTGACCAACGCGAACCAGACGCTTGGTTCGTCGCTCGGCCGGCCGTCGGCCATCGTCATGGGCCGCTTGCTTCGCATTGGCGGACGTCTGACCTTTTAATCACATGCGAATCCATCTTTTTGCTCTCGCCGTTGTTCTCGCGATCGCGGCCGACGCAGGCGCGCAGTCGCAACCAACCACGATCCGCGCCGCACGCGTGTTGGACGGCAAGGGCCGCGTGCTCACGAATGCGACCGTCGAAGTCAGAGACGGGAAGATCGCGGCCGTCGATCAGCGCACCGGGCCTGTGACCTACGACCTTGGCGACGCGACGCTGCTGCCGGGCATGATCGACGTCCACGTTCACATCGGCGGGCACTTCGGCAAAGACGGACGCGCGCAAAACGAGGGAGAGACGCCGGCGGAGATGGCGCTCTTCGGCGCCGAGAACGCGTATGTGACGCTCTTGAACGGGTTCACCACCGTGCAAAGCGTGGGTGCGCCCAACGACAAGGGGTTGCGTGACGCGATCGCGCGCGGCGTGCTTCCGGGTCCCCGCATCCTGACATCGCTCGGATCGATGAACGAACGGACTGGCACCCCGGAGCAACTCCGCGACTACGTTCGAAAGCAAAAACAGGCCGGCGCTGACCTGATCAAGATCTTTGCCTCGAAGAGCATCCGCGAAGGCGGAGCCAAGACGATGACTGACGAGCAGCTGGCGGCGGCGTGCGGCGAAGCCAGGACGCAGGGCCTGAGAACACTCGTGCACGCACACGCGGCCGACGCGATACTGGCTGCCGCCAAAGCCGGTTGTTCACAGGTCGAGCACGGCGCCTACGTCAGCGACGAGGCGTTGAAGTACATGGCGGAGCATGGGGTGTACTTCGATCCGAACATTGGCCTCGTCCTTCAGAACTACCTCGAAAACAAGCCAAAGTTCCTCGGCATCGGCAACTACACCGAGGAAGGCTTCGCCTTCATGCAAAAGGCGGTGCCGACGAACTACCCGATGTTCAAGCGCGCGCTTGCCGCGAAGGTGAAAATGCCGATGGGCACCGATGCCGTGGCCGGCGCCCACGGACAGAACGCACGCGAGATCATTATCCGCGTGCGCGAAGGCGGTCAGAGCGCGATGGACGCCATTGTCGGAGCGACATCGCTCGCGGCCGAGTCGCTCGGGCTCGGAGAGCAGATCGGCACGCTCGCGCCGGGTCTGCAAGCGGACATCGTGGCGGTTGAAGGAAATCCGCTCGACGATATTGGGACGCTTCGGCACGTGTCGTTCGTGATGAAAGCTGGCAAGCTGTACAAGCGTTAGGCCGCCCGGGCGAGCTGCGGAACGCCGCTTGCAGCAAGCCGGCGCGTCAAAAACGGTGCACCTCGAGCAGAATGTCGCCGCCGCCTCGATCAAACTCACACACGAAGAACTTGCCGTGCTCGACGCGGCGCAGCCTGGCTGGGAGACGCGACCCCATCGCCCGTTACGGCCATCCGCTTCGGTTCGCCATCGCGTGAGGAAAACGGCCGTTCCGGGCTATCTTGAAGACATGCGGACGATGGAAGTCGGCGTGCTTGGCGCGACCGGCGTTGTAGGTCAACAGTTTGTGTCGCGTCTTTCGCGGCATCCGTGGTTCCGCCCGGCCTGGCTCGCGGCAAGTGAACGTTCCGAAGGACGTTCGTACGCAGACGTGGCGCCGTGGCGGCTCGCCGCGCCGATTCCCGACGAGCTCAAAGGCGTGACCGTCGAACCGTGCACGCCGGGCCGAGGTCCGCGCGTGGTGTTTTCGGCGCTCGACGCTGCCGTGGCTGGGGAGATCGAGCACGCCTTCGCAGCCGCGGGGCACGTTGTGGTGAGCAACGCGCGCAACTACCGCATGGATCCCCTCGTGCCGCTGTTGATTCCTGAAGTCAACGCGGATCATCTCAACCTGGTCAGCGAACAGCGGCGCGCAAAAGGCTGGCAAGGCGCAATCGTGACGAATCCGAACTGTTCAACGGTGGTCCTGGCCATGGCGCTCGCGCCGCTGCGTGCGTTCGACCTTCGCATGGTTGTCGTGTCCACGATGCAGGCTGTTTCCGGGGCGGGATACCCGGGCGTTCCGTCGCTCGACATTCTTGGCAACGTCGTGCCGTTCATCAGCGGCGAAGAAGAGAAGATCGAGAGCGAGACGCTGAAGATTCTCGGATCCGATGGTGGGCGCACGCTCCATCCCGCCGTGGTCAGCGCGCATACCAACCGCGTGGCAGTGATCGACGGGCACGTGATGACGATCTCGATCGATCTCGGAACGAAACCCGCAATCGACGACGTGACGGCGGCGCTCCGAACCTTCAAAGGGCGGCCGCAGGAACTCGGCTTGCCGAACGCGCCGCATCCCGCCATTGTCGTCGCCGCGGAGCATAACCGTCCCCAACCACGCCTTGATGCCGATCGCGGCGATGGCATGGCGGTGACCGTTGGACGTGTCCGGCCGTGCAAAGTGTTTCACACCAGGATGGTGGCACTCGGCCACAATACGGTACGCGGCGCGGCGGGCGCGGCGATCCTCAACGCCGAATTGATGGCCGCCGAAGGGTTTTTCGACTAATGGTCGTGATGAAGTTTGGCGGCACCTCGGTCGCCGATCGCAACGCCATCGAGCGTCTCATCGCCATTGTTCGCGCACAGCGCCAGGCCGACGCGCAGCAGGAAGGCGGCGATGCGCGCGGGCCCATCGTTGTGGTCTCGGCGCTTTCCAAGGTGACCGACCGGCTGCTTGGTGTGACCGCCAACGCCGGCGCCGGCGATCTCGAAGGGGCGCTCACCAACCTTCGCGAGTTGCGCCAGCGCCACGTCACGGTCGCCCACGCGATCACTGACGTTGTGCATCGCGAAGAAGTGATCGCATTCGTCGATCGCGAGTTCGACGAGCTCGAGCGAATCGTCGAAGCTCTCTCGGTGCTCCGCGAGGTGTCGCCGCGCTGGATGGATTCGATCGCCGCCACCGGCGAGGTGGTCAGCAGCCGGATTGTCGCAGCCGCGCTCACCTCGCACGGGCTGCTTGCCAGCTGGATTGACGCGCGCCGGGCCGTTGTCACCAACGGCGAGCATACGTGCGCGGCGCCGCTCTTTCCCGAGACGACGTCCGCGCTGATGGCGTACGTGGATCCACCGCTCGCTGCCGGGCGGATTCCTGTGCTTGGCGGGTTTGTTGGCGCGACGCGCGAAGGCGTCACCACCACGCTCGGTCGCGGCGGCTCGGATTACTCAGGCGCGATCGTGGGCGCGTGTCTCGGCGCTGGTGAGATTCAGATCTGGACGGACGTGGACGGCATGCTTACGGCCGATCCGCGCCTCGTGCCGGATCCGCACGTGGTGCCGCATCTGTCGTTTGCGGAAGCCTCGGAGCTCGCCTATTTCGGCGCCAAAGTGCTGCACCCGGCGACGATTCAGCCGGCGGTGTCGCGCAATATCCCAGTGCGTATTCTGAACTCTCATCGCCCGCATGCGCGCGGAACGCTGATTACAGTTGAACGTCCGCCTGCCTCCCGTCCGCTGACCGCCATCGCTTCCAAGAGAGACGTCACGGTGGTGAACATCACGTCTACACGGATGCTGATGGCGCACGGCTTCCTCCGCCGTCTGTTCGAGATTTTCGAGCGCGGCAAAACGGCGGTCGATGTGATCACGACGTCCGAGGTGAGCGTTTCGGTGACGGTCGACGATCGCCGCCGGCTGGCGGCAATCGTCGAGGCACTCTCGGAGATCGCACAGGTCGAGGCGGAGCATGGGATGGCGATCGTGTGCGTGGTCGGCGAAGGATTGCAAACCGATCCGTCGCTGATCGGGCAAGTGCTTCAGGCTGCGGGCGACGTGCCGATTCGGATGGTGTCGCAGGCGGCGTCCAGTCGCAATGTCACCTTTGTGATTCGCGAACAGGACTTGCCGCAAGCGCTTGGCCGCTTGCACTCCACTTTCTTCGCACCTGAGCCTGCGCCTGCAGGACTGGCCTGATGAACCTGCTCCTCCTTGGCCACGGGCGCATGGGCAAGCTCGTGGAAAGCCTCGCGCCCGAATACGACGCCGCTATTGTCGGGGTGATCACGCGCATGAACGCGCATGAACTCGCTGCGCGCGATTACTCTGGCGTGGACGTGGCGATCGACTTTTCGCTCGCCGAAGCAGTGCTCAAGAATCTCCCCCTGCTCGCGGAGCGCCGCATCAACGTCGTGATCGGCACGACGGGATGGACGGCGCAGGAAGCGATGCTCCGGCCACTCGTTCAGCGCAGCGAAATCGGCGTCCTCGCGGCGCCCAATTTCGCGCTCGGTCTCAACCTCTTCCAGCTCATCGTCGAGGACGCGGCGCGCCGATTTGCGCCGCACCAAAGCTATGGAGCGTGGCTGCACGAGCTGCACCACGCGACCAAAAAAGACGCCCCTTCGGGCACCGCGCTGCAATTGAAGATCGGCATGGAGCGGGCGGGCTACCATCATCCAATCGACGTATCCTCGGCGAGAGCCGGATCGATTCCCGGCACGCACACTGTAGGGTTTGACGGCCCTTCGGATACGATCACGTTGACCCACACGGTGCGCGACCGCGCAGTGTTCGCGCGCGGCGCGCTCGAGGCGGCACGCTGGTTGAAAGGCAAGCGTGGCTGGTTCACGATGCGTGATTTTCTGGAGTCGTTATGAGGACGCAATTTACCGGTGTTGGCACTGCGCTCATCACGCCGTTTACGCGAAGTGGCGCCGTTGACGAAGCGGCGGTTCGCACGCTCGCGCGCCGGCAGATCGACTTCGGCGTGCATTTTCTCGTGCCGTGCGGAACGACCGGCGAGTCGCCGACGCTGTCCATGGAGGAGAAGCGGCGGGTCGTCGAGCTCGTGGTCGAAGAAGCGCAAGGCCGGGTGCCTGTCCTGGCTGGCGCCGGCGGCTACGACACGAAGGAAGTGATTCACACTGCGTCAGAAATGCAGAAGGCCGGCGCCACCGGGCTTCTGTCGGTGACGCCGTACTACAACAAGCCCACGCAGGAAGGCTTGTATCAGCACTACAAAGCGATCGCCGAGAGCACCCCGCTGCCGATTGTTCTGTACAGCGTCCAGGGAAGGACCGCGTGCAACATCGAGCCGGGCACGGTCGAGCGTCTCGCCGCGATCGAGAACATCCTCGGCATCAAGGAAGCGTCGGGGAACATGACGCAGATGGCAGAGATCTGTCGCGCCGTTCCGGACGACTTCCTCGTGATCAGCGGAGACGATGCGCTCACCCTGCCGCTGATGGCGATTGGAGGGCGGGGGATCATTTCAGTGGCGTCAAACGAAATTCCCGCCGAGATGTCGCAGCTGGTTGAAGCCGCCGAACGGGGCGATTTCGCGCAGGCGCGTGCGATCCACAAAAGGCTGCTGCCGCTGCTGCTCGTGAATTTCGTCGAATCGAGCCCTGGTCCGGTCAAGTTTGCGATGACGGCGATCGGCCTGTGCAATGAGGTGTATCGGCTGCCGATGGTGCCGATCAAGGATGCGTCGAAGCAGAAGATTCTTGGCGTGATGCGCGAATTGGGATTGCCCGTCGTCGCACACGCGTGATGGATCTCCGCTCCACGATTGAAGCCCTGTTTGCTGCCGGCGGCGACGCGGACAAGGCGGCCGCGCGCGAGGCGTTTACCAGGTTGCGGGCCGCGTTGTCGGCGGGCGAGGTTCGTGCCGCCGAGCCCGATGCATCATCGTCCACGGGCTGGCGCGTCAACACCTGGGTCAAGCAGGGCATCCTGCTCGGCTTCCGCGTGGGCAAGATCGCGGACATGTCCGCCGGTCTTCCGTTTTACGACAAAGACACGATGCCGTTGAAACGCTTTCGCACCGACGCGGGTGTGCGCATCGTGCCCGGCGGATCGTCAGTCCGTGATGGCGCGTACGTCGCCAACGGCGTGATCTGCATGCCGCCGATGTTCATCAACATCGGCGCGTACGTAGACGAGGGGACGCTGGTTGACTCGCATGCGCTTGTCGGATCGTGCGCACAGATTGGCAAACGCGTGCATCTCAGCGCCGGTGCGCAGATTGGCGGTGTCATAGAACCAGTGGGGGCTCTGCCAGTGGTGATCGAAGACGAAGTTCTCGTTGGAGGGAACACCGGCGTCTACGAGGGTGCGGTGATCAAGGCCCGCGCAGTGATCGCGGCGGGAACGGTGCTCACCGGTTCGACGCCGGTCTACGACCTGCCGCAGGGAAAGATCATCAAACCCGAACCAGGACAGCCGCTCGTGGTCCCGGCAGGGGCTGTCGTCGTGCCGGGCGCACGCGCGGTGACCGTGGGAGCCGGGCGCGAATGGGCGCTGTCGCTCGCCACACCGGTCATTGTCAAGTATCGCGACGACCGCACTGACACCCGCACGGAGCTCGAGGCGTGGATCCGGTAGACCCCGTTGCGCTAGCGCGCCGTCTGATCGACATCGATTCGACAACCGGGCGCGAAGGCGAGGTGGCCGCCGTGGTGGCCGGTTACCTGCGTGAGCGCGGATATTCAGTACTCGAGCAGCCGCTCGATCGCAATCGCAGCAACGTGATTGCGGCGGTCGGTGAGCCGCGCCTTGTCTTTTCCACTCACCTCGATTGTGTCCCGCCGTTCTTTCCCAGTCGGCAGGAGGGCGACCTGCTGTACGGACGCGGGGCATGTGATGCAAAGGGCATTCTGGCGGCTCAAGTGGCCGCGGCGGAGCGCCTGCGCGCGAGCGGCGATACGCGTATCGGTCTCGTGTTCGTGGCTGGTGAGGAGCGCGGCAGCGATGGCGCGATCGCGGCCAACAAAATCGGATCGCGCAGCGAGTTTCTGATCAACGGCGAACCGACCGACAATCGGCTCGGCGCCGCCACACGCGGCGTGTATCGCGTGCGACTCGTCGCTACCGGCCGCGCCGCTCACTCCGGTTACCCGGAGCTCGGCGAATCGGCCGTTGAAAAGCTGCTCGACGCGATGATTGCGCTGCGAAGTGCACCCTGGCCGGAGAACGAGGAGCTTGGCCGTACGCATTACACAATCGGCCTGATCGCTGGTGGTGTCGCGCCGAACATCGTCCCCCCAACAGCAGAGGCCGAGGTGACGTTCCGCAGCGTGGGCGATCACCACCAGATTCGGCGCGTCCTGCGCGACGCCGTTGCGGATCGCGTGGCGATCGAAGAAATCGTGGAAGTGCCGGCTGTGAAGCTGCGCACACAGCCCGGATTTGAGACCGGAGTGTTTGCCTACACCACCGACATTCCCTTTTTGAATCAGTGGGGCACAGCGCTCCTGCTTGGTCCAGGATCCATCCATGTGGCGCACACGGATCGCGAGCACGTGAAGATTCAGGAGCTGGTCGAGGCGGTCGAGTTGTACACCCGCCTCGCAAGCGAGCTGTTGACCGACGCGGTCCCTCAGCAGTGACGTGCTAAACTGGGAGTTCGTCTCACGAGAAAGAAGGGTACAGGTCCCTTCTTCTCTCCCGGGCCGTACCGCGGTCCGGAACTCGTGCAATCCCAATGGGCCACGAACCGCGTCAGGGCCGGAAGGCAGCAGCGCTAAGAGGCGCCAGGGATGTGCACGAGCCCTCCGGATCGCGGTAGGGCCCGCGTCGCTTCGCTCCGCGGGAGTATCAAGTTCAAAGTTCAAAATTCAAAGTTCAAAATTCAAAGTTCAAAGTTTAAAGTTAAAGAGCTAAGTTATCAGTTCAACTTCAACACTTCGAACTGACCACTAAACTTTTGAACTGACCACTAAACTTTGAACTTTGAACTTTGAACTCTGAACTTTGAACTCTGAACTTTGAACTCACTTATGTCCTACCAAGTCCTTGCCCGCAAATGGCGGCCGCAGCAGTTCGACGACGTACTCGGACAGCAGGCGGTGACGCGCACGTTGACCAACGCCCTCAAGAGCGGCCGTCTGGCGCAGGCGTTTGTCTTTGCGGGCCCGCGCGGCTGCGGAAAAACCACCACGGCACGCATTCTCGCCCGTGCGCTCAACTGCGTGACCGGTCGCACGGCAACGCCGTGCGGCGTCTGTGAGGCCTGCGTCGAAATCGCCGAAGGG
Source organism: Acidobacteriota bacterium (assembly GCA_046727855.1). Classification (GTDB taxonomy): domain Bacteria; phylum Acidobacteriota; class Vicinamibacteria; order Vicinamibacterales; family UBA2999; genus DASPWV01. The sequence goes on along the minus strand of JBKPDL010000054.1, from coordinate 596 downwards.
CGCGACATCGACGTCCTGGAAATCGACGCCGCCACTCACACCGGCGTGGACAACGTTCGCGAAGTGATCATCGAAGGCCTCTCGATCGCGCCGGTGCGCAATCGCTACAAGGTGTTCCTGATCGACGAGGTCCACATGCTCTCGTCGTCCTCGTTCAACGCGCTGCTCAAATCGATCGAAGAACCGCCGCCGCATGTCGTGTTCATGATGGCGACGACGGAGCTGCACAAGATTCCCGAGACGGTGCTCTCGCGCGCGCAGGTCTACGAATTCCGCACGATCTCGTGGAAAACCGTGGCGGAACGGTTACGGTTCATCGCCAACGCAGAGGGCATTCAGATTCCGGACGACGCGCTGCGGTTGCTGGCGCGTGCCGGCGAAGGCAGCATGCGGGATTCGTTGAGCGCGTTAGACCAGGTCCGCGCGTTTGCCGGCGACGTCATTGCCGTGGAAGAGGTGGTGACCGTCCTGGGCCTCGTCGGCCGCGACCTGGTGATCGATACGCTCGAGGCGGTTGCGGCGGAAGACGCACCGGCGGCGTTCGCGCTCGTCGATCGCGCAATCGAGCGCGGCTACGACCTGCGCCTGTTCTGCCG
>JBKPDL010000053.1:0-11366 GCA_046727855.1 Acidobacteriota bacterium | reverse complement strand
GCCGGCCCGCGCCTCCATCATTTCCAGCCACAGGCTGTAATAGCGATCGCGCTGCTGTTCGGGAGACAAGAGCTCGTCGCGTCCTTGAATGGTTGAGCCATGGCGTGTTTCGGCAAGCGAATGCCTGGCTGCGGCCGAGTTACACGCTTTGAAGCCACAATCGCACTCAGCTCTGGCATCGCGCTTGCTCCGCAGACGCAAAGGAGTTCCCATATTCATGGCCCGCAATCTTTCGACCTACGGCATCTATCCCTCGATGTCGGCGCTTCACATCGGCGCGGAAGCGCTCAAGGCCGCTGGGTTCCGCGAAACGGATATTTCGGTTCTCTATTCCAATCAGTCCGGCTCGAAAGAATTCGCGCACGAAGCGCACACGAAAGCGCCGGAGGGCGCAGCCGCCGGCGCCGCAACAGGCGCGACCGTAGGCGGCGTGCTGGGTTATCTCGCGGGCATTGGACTGCTCACGATTCCCGGAATCGGCCCATTTCTGGCCGCTGGTCCAATCGTCGCCGCGCTGGCAGGCATTGGTGCGGCCGGCGCCGCCGGTGGTCTCATCGGCGCGCTCGTCGGGCTTGGGATTCCCGAGTACGAAGCGAAGCGGTACGAAGGACGACTACGCGAAGGCGGCATCCTGTTATCGGTTCATCGCGGCGACAACGAATGGGCCGCTCGTGCCAAAAACATCCTGCGGCAGTCGGGCGCCGAGCACGTGGCTACGGCGGTTGAAAAGGCAGCGGATTACCAACCGTGAGGCCCGCTGCACCAATTATTTGTCATGAGGAATGGCATCGCTCCATTCCTGGATCTGTCGAGGGGTCATGCGACCATACGGCATCTCGCGGGCGTCGTGGTAGCCCCACATGTCGAGGTCGATGAGGTATTGCTCGCGCGAAACGAGCGTACCGCGGCAAAGCTTGGGAGGCAGCGCTTCGCGCGTCCGCGTTCGGCGCCAGAGCGTGTCCATTACCTCGGGTGGAATCGCGTCGCGCTCGTCGGGATACACGAACTCGAAGAGCAGAAGGTGAGACAGAAGAACGGCCGGATGCGGACCGAAGCGGCGCAACAGTCGATTCCAATCGAGATCCCGCGCCGACTTGCGCAGGATGTGCAGCACGTCGGCGCCGTCAAAGCGTTCGCGTTCCATGACGAACGCCTTGGACCAGATCATTTCCTCCGCCGGCACCAGGTGCACCGGCACATCGAGCACCACCGACGGCACGCCGTGCGCCAGCCACTCGTCGTCCACTTCCACGAGCCCGTTGCCTCCGGCGAAAATCATGTCGACGAAGTAGCCGTTCTCCTTCGCCTTGCCAAGCCAGTGCGAAAATACCAGCTCGCAGCGCAATCCTTGCGCCGCCAGCGTGTCGGAGATCCGCGTCCAGTCAGCGCGGCGCACGAAAAGATCGAGGTCTTTGGTGTCGCGGCGCACGTCAGCGTAGTGCTCGAGCGCGTAGGTGCCGCCGACCAGATACGGAATGCCCGCTTCGCGCAGATGCCACACGATCGAGCGATACATTTCGCCTGCGCTGAGGTCGTTAGGTGCATGAGAGACGGCTTGACCCACGCCTGCCCTCACGCAAAGCCGGTACCAGCGGAGCTGCAATGCCTGCGCTAAAGGAGTCGGTCCGGCTGGCGGCGGTGGGCGATTTGCACTACGGGCGCGAGTCGCGAGGCTCATTACAGCCCATTATCGCGGCCGTTGCGCGCCTAGAGGCCGACATCCTTCTCCTGTGCGGCGATCTCACCGACTACGGTTTACCCGAAGAGGCGACTGAGCTCGTCCGCGAACTCGTCAGTGGTGTCAAGATTCCAATCGTTGGCGTCCTGGGAAATCATGACTACGAAGCGGGTGCCGTCACGGAGGTACGTCGCATCCTGACGGACGGCGGCATCCGTCTGCTTGATGGTGAGACGGTTGAAGTGCACGGCGTCGGTTTCGCCGGCGTAAAAGGTTTCGCCGGCGGCTTTGGCCGCGGTGTTCTGGGTCCGTGGGGAGAAGAGGCGATCAAGCGCTTCGTACACGAAGCCGTGCAAGAAGCGCTGAAGCTCGAGTCTGCGCTGGCTCGTTTGCGGACGTTAACACGTGTGGCGCTGCTCCACTATGCGCCAATCGTGGAAACGGTGGAAGGCGAACCGCGCGAGATATTTCCGTATCTTGGCTGCAGCCGGCTCGAAGAGCCGCTCTCGCGCTACACGGTGAGCGCTGTCTTTCACGGCCATGCGCATCATGGCCGCGCGGAAGGACGCACCTCGTCTGGATCTCCTGTCTACAACGTGTCGCTGCCGCTGCTGATGCAGTCGAGCCCCAATCAACCGGTGCGCGTGCTGGACGTTGCGCTCGCGCCGGTGTAGTGGAACCATGCAATGGCCGAAAAGGACCTGCTCGATCCGCTTGGACTCGTTCGGCGGGTGCGATTCGATCCAGAGCATTTGCGCGAACCGGGCGAGTTGCTCTCGCGCGAATGGCTCGTGACCAACGGACTTGGCGGTTACGCTGCAGGAACCCTCGCGAGCGTCATCACGCGCCGTTACCACGGGCTGTTGATCGCCGCGCTACCGGCACCACTGGGGCGTCTGGTGATGATGAGCCAACTTGGCGAGCGCGTGCGCTTGCCAGGCGGCGCCGTGCATTGGCTCAGCGGCGAAGAACGAGAAGGGGGCGAGCTGCATCTCGGCGGCGCCAATCGTCTGAGCGAGTTCAGGCTCGAGGCGGGCCTGCCGGTATGGGTTTTCGAGATCGAGGGCTACACACTCGAGAAGCGGCTGCTCCTGCCCCGCTTTCAAAACACCGTTGTCATTGCTTACCACCTGCTCACAGGCGACGGCTCGCTGCGGCTCGGACTACGACCACTGCTCAACGCGCGGCCGCACGAAGCGCCGGTCGATCACCCGCTGCCGGCTATGCCTTCGCTGCTCGTGCGCGACACGCATCTCGAGATCAACCTTGCGCCGGAGGTTCCGGCGCTGCGGCTGGTCACGCGCGGGGCGCCGAGTGCCTTTACCGTGGACACGTTCACCGTTCGACACCTGCACTACCGCCTCGAAGAGAGCCGCGGATATCAGGCAAGCGGCGATGGATGGAGTCCGGGTTATTTCCGCACGGACCTGGCACGCGGCGAATCGGTGTCGCTGATTGTGTCGACAGAAACGCTCGAAACCATGACAGCGTTGCCCCCGGAAGAAGCACGGCTCGCCGAGCTCGAACGCCGCCGCCGTCTGCTGCTCGCGGCCCATCCGGCGCTTGCCGATCATGCCACCGCGGAACTGGTGCTGGCCGCCGATCAATTCGTGATTACGCCAGCGGGCCGCGTCGAGGACGAAGCCAGGGCGCACGCGGCGGGCGACGAGGCGCGCACGGTGATTGCCGGGTACCACTGGTTCACCGACTGGGGCCGCGACACGATGATCAGCCTCGAAGGTCTCACACTGACAACGGGACGCACAGCCGAAGCGCGCGACGTCCTGCGCACCTTCGCGTATTACTTCCGCGATGGCTTGATCCCCAATTTGTTTCCTGAGGGCAACAAGGAGGGTCTCTACAACACAGCCGATGCGACGCTCTGGTTTTTTCACGCCATGCATCGCTATCTGGCGATGACGGACGACTGGGCGACGGTGCAGCTTTTGCTGCCGAAGCTCGACGACTCGATTGCGCATCACATCCGTGGCACCCGCTTCAACATCGGCATGGATCCCGCCGACGGCCTCCTGCGAGAGGGCGCCGAGAACTTCGCGCTCACCTGGATGGACGCGAAGATGGACAACTGGGTGGTCACTCCACGCCGGGGTAAACCGGTGGAAATCAACGCGCTCTGGTACAACGCGCTGCGGCTCATGGGCGAGTGGCAGGCGCGCGCGGAGCGCGCTGAACGTGCACTCGAGTTGCAGACACTCGCAGATCGCGTATACGAGTCGTTCAATCGCCGGTTCTGGTACGAGGAGGGCGGGTATCTCTACGATGTCGTTGACGGCACGGAGGGCGCCGACCCTGCCTGCCGCCCGAATCAGATTCTGTCGTTCTCGCTGCGTTATCCCGTGCTCGCGCGCGAACGGTGGGAACCGGTCCTTTCCGTGGTGCAGGAGCGACTGCTCACGCCGGTGGGTCTGCGATCGCTGGATCCATCGCATCCCGATTACAAGCCGAAGTACTACGGCGACCTTCGCGCGCGCGATGCGGCCTACCACCAGGGCACCGTGTGGGCCTGGCTGATTGGACCCTTCATCGATGCGTGGGTCAACACGCATCCCGATCGACGGGAGCAGGCGCGCAGGTTTCTCCTCGGCTTCCTGCCGCATCTCGACGAAGCCTGTATCGGATCGATCAGTGAGATTTTCGACGCCGAGGAGCCCTACACCCCGCGCGGTTGTGTCGCTCAAGCGTGGAGCGTCGCGGAAGTGCTGCGGTCTTGGGTCAAGACTGCCACGGCGCGGCAGGCGGAGCGCGGCGCCGAGCAACTGGCGGCTCACGGCGCAGCGGTACCCGGACTGACGCTGGAGGCGAGGGGAATTAGGAACTAGCCGACGAATAACAAATCGCGCACCTGGCATGAGCACATGTGGCATCGTGCGAGCCGCAAGTGCGACCGACGTAACAGCAAGATACGAGTGGCGTAGCTGCGAAGCAATGCTTAGACGGTGGCAGCGCTGATGAGGCCAAGCTGCGCGAAGCTCCGCGTCGCGAGAGTTGCGCTGACGAGAAATTCACGAGGCGTGCACCACGCGGCGTCCGGATACCGCTGCTCGGAAGCTCGTGCGCTTTGTCGATTGTTGCTGGCGTGCTGCGGTCGATAGATCTCGTAGCGCAACGAAGCGCGGGACATCCGATGTGAGGGTCCGGCCTGACACCGCAGGATTTGCTCCTTGAGACGACGCGACTCGGCGCTGAAGTCCACGCGTACGCCCTTCTCCCAGGTCGGAGTCGAATTGCGAAGGTGTACAGCTTCTTGACTTTCGTGGTGACATTGAAACTCTACCACCACTGGTCCAGCGCAGCCGAATCGCGGAAGCAGCTGTGCCGTCAACTGGACGGCAAATGCGACGGCGTCGTGATCGAGATTGAGGCCCTCCCACGCGTGCGTGATCAGCAATCGCGGGGTCAGACCTTTCACCGCCGCCGTGATCAACCAAGTCAGCGTCTCGAGGTCGCGCCCGAGAGTGCCGGCTTCGAGCCCGAGATCGTAGCAGCGCTCGGCCGGCAATCCCGTCATCGCCACGGCGTCGGGGCTGAGCCCTCCGTGCGTGCCGCGCGTCAGCCGAAACACCGAGGCGCAGTCGTGCAGACGCGAGAGCAGCCACGACGCGCCCATGCATTCGTCGCCAGAGTGAGACACGACAACAGCCGCGTGAATGTCAGGCGGCGGCTCGTCTGAAAAGACTGTCTCGAGCAGTTCCTCAGGCGTGGCGGGGAGTGCGCGTGTCATTCTTCGTCTTCCACCTCCTCTTCTTCTTCGTCTTCGTCCGCTTCGTCCTCGTCTTCTAACTCGTCACTTTCGTCGTCGTCGGCAATGTTGTCTTCGCCCTCGCTCTCGTCGTCATCGAGTTCGTCTTCGTCTTCCGTCTCGTCGAGCTGATCGTCGTCCGCCGCCATATTCAGCCGAAAAAGCTCATCAGTCATCGCGACCTCCGTAGTGTGATGCTAATCGGAATGCGAGCCCCCGACGCAAGGCACTTGCCAGCCGAGGCGCGGTACTCCGCTTGCATCAGCTGGATGACGATGGGACCGAGGCTCGAACCAAGTCCGCGCGCCGCCGGTTTGCGTTACGGCACGGATACCGAACCCGGCATTCGCCGCGTACGCGCTGGCGGCGGCTTTCGATATATCGACCCGCACGGCAGGCCAGTCAGAGACACAGCCACGCTTGCACGAATCAAATCGCTCGTGATCCCGCCGGCCTGGACCGACGTGTGGATCTCGCCGCATCCAAAAACACATCTACAGGCAACGGGGCGCGACGCGCGGCGCCGCAAGCAGTATCGATATCACCCGCGATGGCGAGAATTGAGCCATCAATCCAAGTACTCGCGGCTGGTGCCTTTTGCATACGCGCTGCCCAAGATTCGCCGGCAGATCGGCCGCGACCTGCGCGCTCCGGCGCTATGCAAGGAAAAAGTACTAGCGGCGATCGTTCAGTTGCTCGAAAAAACATTGATACGCATCGGCAATGAAGAATACCGGCGCGCCAACGGGTCGTTCGGCCTCACCACGCTGCGGGATCGTCACGTGAAGATTCGAGGCGAGGCGATCCGCTTCGAGTTCAGGGGAAAAAGCGGGATCAAGCAGGCGGTTACGCTCAACGATGCGCGGCTCGCGAGAATCGTCCGTCGATGCCAGGAGCTCCCGGGACAGGAGCTGTTTCAGTATGCGGATGGCGATGGCAGCAGGCGATCGATCACTTCGGCGGATGTGAACAACTATTTGCGACAAGCCGCGGGTGAAACCTTTTCGGCAAAAGACTTCCGCACTTGGGCAGGGACGCTGCTTGCGGCACGCGAGCTGAGCGGGCGAAGGGCTGGTTCGTCCGAACGGCGCACCAAGGCACTCGTGGTCGAGGTCATCAAGGCTGTCGCGCACGATCTCCGCAACACACCAGCAGTTTGCCGCGCCTGCTACATCCATCCAGCCGTACTCGAGGCCTTTGGTGACGGAACGCTCATGACGCGCCTCTCGCGAGCTCGTCGCGTTGCCGGTCTGTCTGTCGACGAAGCCGCCTTGCTCGCGCTCCTCGAAAGCCAACGTTCCTGGCGGCAACAGCTCGAAGCAGCGGCCGCTGCCGCCGGCCGCGCGAAGAGAGCTGCGTAATTCAGTTCCGGACCTGAAACAAATATTCCTCGAACTCCTCCGCGCGACGCGGTGCAGTGTGATGCGCGATCGCAGTGCGTTCGGCGACAGGCAGTTCCCTCAGATAGCTGAGTGTCTCGTCGGGCGGAACGGGTGACCAGGATTTCTTTGCCGGGCTCAAAGAACATGTCGAGGCCCGCCCCTTATCGGAAATGATTGCGTGCCGCACGCCACCGCTTCGAACAACGGCACGCCATGCGCTCTCTTTTCAGAGCGTGGGTGGACGAGCTTGGAGCACAAGTCGCGTGAGCAGAGGAACGGCCACAGGCAACCCCAGCGGCACCCGGCTTGCACCACGGGCGCGCGTGGCGGTCGTTCATAATCAAAAGTCCGTGTTTGTCCCTACACTCGGTGCCATCGTGGGCGATGGCGGCACCACGTTTCGTACTTGGGCACCCGCACAGACGCACGTAAGCGTGGTCATCGAGAATCGTGGCGAAGTGCCACTCTCGAAAGACGGCGAGGGATATTTCAGCGCTTTCGTGCCCGAAGCGGTAGCCGGACAGCGCTACCGGTACCGGTTGCGCGAAGGCCTGCGTCCAGATCCGGCGTCGCGCTTTCAACCGGAAGGGCCGCTGGGTCCTTCAGTGATCGTCAATCCTGACACCTACCAGTGGACCGATGACAAATGGCAGGGTGCGCCCGCGCCCCACGAGCACGCAATTTACGAGATGCACATCGGCACGTTCACGGCAGAAGGCACTTGGCAGGCGGCCGAGCGCCATCTGCCCGAGCTCGCGGACCTTGGCATTACGACGTTGGAGGTGATGCCGATCGCCGAGTTCGCCGGTCGATTCGGTTGGGGGTACGACGGCGTCAACCTCTTTGCGCCGTCCCATCTGTACGGAACGCCGGACGATGTGCGTCGCTTCGTGGATGTCGCGCACGCCTCAGGCCTGGCCGTCATTCTCGACGTCGTTTACAACCATTTTGGGCCTGTCGGCAACTTCCTGCGCGACTTTGCGCCCGCGTTTTTTGGCAAACCAGGCGAGTGGGGCGACACGATCAATTACGACGGCAAGGATGCCGCTGCGGTGCGGGCGTTCGTGAGCGAAAACGCGGCGTACTGGATTAGCGAGTTCCAGTTCGATGGGTTGCGTTTCGACGCAACCCACGGCATCTCCGACGAATCCGCGGAGCATGTCGTGTCGGAGATGTGTCGCGCTGCGCGCATGGCAGCTGGTTCACGGCGCGTGTTCCTCGTCGGCGAATCCGAATCGCAGGATACGAGGCTTTTGAGAGAAGGCGGCGTCTACAGCGACGGCCTCGATGCTCTCTGGAACGAAGACTGGCACCATGCCGCGTTCGTCGCGCTGACGGGGCGCCGGCAGGCGTATTTCACGGATTACGAAGGCACTGCGAGCGAATTTGCGTCGATGGCGCGTCATGGCACGTTGTACCAAGGCCAGTGGTACTCCTGGCAGCAGCTACCGCGGGGTGGCCATGGCTTCGGCCTTCCTGGCGCCTCCTTCGTGAGCTATCTTGAAAATCACGATCAAGCCGCCAATACGGGCCTCGGGCTGCGCTTGTATCACCACGTCGATCAGGCTCGCTGGCGCGCGTTGACTACCCTGTTGCTCGCCGGCCCCCAGCTGCCGATGCTCTTTCAGGGACAGGAATTCGCGTCGCAGCAACCGTTCACTTACTTCGCTGATCACGAAGGCGATCTGGCCGAGGCCGTGCGCAAAGGGCGGCTCGAATTTCTTGCGCAGTTTCCGGCGCTGGCCGACCCGGAGATGCAATTGCTAATCGCGCGGCCCAACGATCAGGCGGCGTATCACGCCTGCAAATTACAGCGCGACCCTAACCGGGCAAGCAGTACCTGGGCAATCAAACTGCACGGTGACCTGCTGAAGCTCCGCAGGTCGGATCCCGTTCTCGCGCGCCTCGGCACCCGGGACGTGCAGGTCGAAAGCGCCGCGCCGACGAGCGGGCTCATGCTCATTCGCTATATCGCCGCAGCTGGCCAACGGCTGATGATCGTCAACCTTTCACACGACCTGCTGTCGTCAATGAACGACGCGCTCTTCGCGCCCCCTCCGCAACATGAGTGGCAGCCGATGTGGAGTTCCGAGCATCCGGATTATGGCGGCAACGGTGCGTTTGGCTTCGTCGAGACTGGGCGGTGGCTGATCCGCTCCCGTTCGGCGACGCTACTCGCCGCGACGCCACGATGACGCCGCGGCTGCACGATCGCAAGTAGTTCATCGGTAAGCAGCTGATTCAGCGCGTCGATCCTTTCTTCAGCGCCCCGATGAGCACTTCGAGCGCCGAGTTGTAGGTCTCCTCCGCCTTTGCAAACGCGGTCATATAGTCCTGCTCGGACATCTTGGCTTCGCGCCAGTTGCCATCGAAGCGAATGCCCTTGCTATTGGTATCCTGCGCGTCGAACGGCTGGTTGGGCTCGCGCTTCGCCTTGAGTCCGTCGGCGCCGAGATCGGTAATCAGAATCTTGGAATCGGGAATCGATGCCGCGTTCAAGTCGATATAGACGTCTTTGTATTCGCTGCGCGCGATCTTCTCATTCAACACCGGCGGCGAGGAGTAGCGCGCCGACACGACCAGCAACTGTCCCGGGTAAAACAACGCCGCCACGAACTGGTCGGCGCCCTTTGGCGACCGGGCGGCAATGCTGTCGAGTTTTTTTTCCTGCAGTAACGTCAAGAGCTCCTTCGCAAGCGACGCCGAGCGGGAGTCCTGCGCCGAAGCAGCCGCAACGAACGGTGAGGCGAACAAGGCGACGGCCAGTAGTGCAACGGCCGCGCGGGAGAAGCGAACACTCATGGGGATCCCCCTTCAAGTTACGCCTTAACTACCACCGCTTTCCCGCGGCGTCAATCCTGTCGATGTGTTACCCGATAAACAGAGATTCTTCCTCTTCCTCCACGATCGTGTGTGGAGCCGAGCGCCGGCGCGACGCTTCCCGCAGCGTTCTGAGCGCGGCAATGGCGGCTTTTACGCCGGCCACGATCGCCATGCCTTCTTTGGCGGGTCCGGCGATGAACGCCTGCGCGGTTGTGAGCGTCTGATCGACGCGCGACACGAGCTCGTTGAACAGATGGTCGATCCGCTGGACGTGCCCCGCCGCAAGCGCGGCGGCGCGTGCAGCCTCGGCGCTCATCGCGGTGAGATTCGCCAGCAATGGCTTGACAGTTGATTCAAGGTCGGAAGCGAGTGTCTCGACGCGCCGCGCCACGCGCACACCGGCAACGATCGCGGCCACCTGCACGATCGCCATCACGGCGACGGCAACCGCGATGATGCCGAGCAGCACTTCCGCCGTGCCGCTCACGCCTGCTGGCTCCCCTGTTCGCCCCTCGACTCCACTCGGGACGACCTTGAGCTAGTCGAAAGGTCGCGCGCATCCTGAAACGCCTCGCGGCCGCGCTCGATCGCGCCCGTCACCGCGTCACGCTGCTGCTCGTAGAACTCGCGTCCCTGATCGAACGCTTCGCGCGCCTTTGCGCGCCCTTCGCGCGCCCGCTGTCCCAGGTATTCACGGGTCTCCTCACCTGAGGCCGGAGCAAACAGCAGCGCGACGGCAGCGCCGGTGAACGCACCGACGACGAAGGCAACCAGAATGGTGCCGGCGCCGATGTTGATGTCGTTGGTCATGGTCGGTTCCTAGAAGATGCTGACTTTCACATTCAGGTACTTCTTGGGATCTTTTTTGATCTGCGCGAAGAGGTCGCGCATCTCGGCGACCGCTTGCGTCATGTTCTCATATAACTGCTTGTCCTGCAGAAGCCGGCCGGCAGTGCCCTCGCCCGCGTTGAGGCGCGTGGTGAGCGTGTCAAGCCGCTGCGCCACGGCGTTCAAGCGGTCGTACAACTGCGTATCGGTCACCAACTTCCCGGCCGTCCCCTCGCCGCGATCGAGCCTGCCGGTAATGTTTTCGAGGTTTTGCGTCGTCCCGGTGAGCGAATTGGCCAGCGCCGGATCGTTCAGCAACTTCCCCAAGGATCCTTCGCCGCTGCGAATTCGGGCAATCATCTGATTGAGATTGCGCGTCGCGCCTTCCAACTCGTTGTATACGCGCGGATCGGTGTTGAGCCGCCCGAGCGTTCCGCGGCCGCGATTGATCGTGTCGCTGACCTGCTCCGCCGAGTTAATGAAGCGCTCGAGATCGCGATAGATCGATTCGTTGGTAAAGAGCTGGCCCACCGTTCCCCGGCCTGCGCGGATATCCTTGAGCAAGCCGGTGGCTTCCTCCAGGCCGGCACTCGCCTTCTCCGTGGCCTCCGCGAGCGATTGCGCTGCGGGTCCACTCCGCACATATCCCCAGTCGGGGATAGGCGTCCCTTTGCTCGAGGACGTGATGTCAACGGCCGCTTCACCGAGTAGTGAAACCGACCCCAACATCGCCTGCGATTCCGTCGTAATGCGTTCGCGGTTCTCTTTCTTCAGCTCCATCGTCACTTCGACGCGCTCGCCAACGAACTTGATGTCGCTCACCGCGCCGACTTCGACGCCGGCCACGCGCACTGGTGCGCCCTCCTTGAGACCCGCGATGTTGTCGAAGATCGTT
>JBKPDL010000052.1:0-9672 GCA_046727855.1 Acidobacteriota bacterium | reverse complement strand
TCGCACGGGGATATTGATGCCGGTCACCATCACGCGCATGCCTTGCGTCGGAAACGAGTTCTTGTAGTACGCCTGCATCCCGGTCTCGGCGATGCGATCGATCCAGTAGACGCCGCCGTCGACGATCATGCCGTTCTTCGTAGTGGTCTGGATGTAGTGAGCGAGCTTGTTGCCAACGAAGTTCCAGTTCGCTCCGAAAACATCGGCCACGATCACGTCGCCCGGCTGCAGCATGTCAATCGCCGTCTGGTTCCGCGCGGCCGTCGCGCCTTTCGCCTTAGCGTCGGCTTCGTCCACGTCGGCGATGTCGCCTCGTGCTGGCATGAACTGCACCGTGAAGACGCGTCCGACCATCTTTTGATCCGGCTGCAGCACTCTCCAGCCGTCGCGAGACACGAACTGGTTGGGGAAATCGCGGGCGGACAGCGCCGCCTGCACCTCTTCCGCGATGAGGCCCTTCAGCCTGACCAGTAAGTCATCGGGCACCTTGGGCCGGCCGTCCTGGAAGCGTTCGTAAGGGCTCTTGGGGGTGTATTTGATCAATTGCTCCGGCGTCCACTGGAAGAGCTGAGCGGATGCAGGCGCGGCACAGAGAAACGTCGCAGCAAAAACGAGCAGCGCCGGCGCGACGCGGATGTTTGCAATCTGCCCCACCGCAGAAATCTGACGTATTGACATATCTTCCTCCCGGCGTGCAGTCCTTGCGGAAATCGAGCGGATGATACAAGGGCACATAGCGCGCGGCAATAACATACTCGCCAGTGGACGCCATCGAGGGCGAGCGGCGAAAACCGTTGAGGACCATTTCCCTTGCCGCGCGCGAATCTGGCCGTTATTCTCTCGGCAGCCGGATCTCGAACGGGTTGTCACCGAATGTCGCCCTGAAAGCAAGGAGACAACATGTCTGACCAACCGCACGACGATTTCACCGAGAACGATGATCTCGTGGAAACAGCGCGAGCCGGTGTTACGCGCCGTGAGCTGTTCCAGATCGGAAACGTCCTCGCATTGCCGGTCCTTCTTGGCAGTGCCAGAGCAGCGGCGGCGGGACCAAAGACGGTGCTGGAGGCGGCGACAGCCCCGCTCACGCCGGGCCCGCAGATCTACCAGTCGATCGGCGTCGAACCGATCATCAACTGCCGCGGCACGTTCACGATCATCGGCGGCTCGGTTGAGCGGCCGGAAGTTCGCGCCGCGATGGACGCGGCGTCGAAGTATTACGTGCAGATGGACGAGCTCGCCGACGGTGTCGGTCAGCGGCTCGCGGAGCTCACGGGCGCCGAGTGGGGCATGGTGTCTGCGGGATGCGCCGCGGGTCTGAAGCACGTGACCGCGGCCTGCGTGACGGGCGGCAATCCCGAGAAGCTCGTTCGCATCCCCGATCTCACCGGCTTCGAGAAGACCGAGGTCATCATCCCTCGATCGTCGCGGAATGTGTACGACCATGCGGTTCGCAACATCGGTGTGACGGTGATCACGGTCGACACCCTGGAGGAGCTCGCGCGCGCGATCAATTCGCGCACCGCGATGATTTACGTCACCTCCGGCGGTCAGCCGTCGAACCCGCTGTCGCTCGAGGCGGTCGCGAAGATCGCTCAGCCGAGGAACATCCCGATCCTGTGCGATGCCGCCGCCGAGATTCTCACGATTCCGTGCGTCCACCTGGAGCACGGCGCGACGGTTGTGGCGTACAGCGGCGGCAAGGCGATTTGCGGTCCGCAGTGCGCCGGGCTGCTCCTCGGCCGCAAAGACATCCTCATGTCGGCGTGGCAGGCAAGCGCGCCACACCATGGTCCGGGGCGTGATAACAAGGTCGGCCGCGAAGAAACGCTCGGCATGGTGGCTGCGGTCGAAGCGTGGGTGAAGCGCGATCACAAAGCCGAGTGGCAGACATGGCTCTCGTGGCTGGACAACATTTCGCAGCGCGTGTCATCACTCGAGAGCGTGAAGACGTCGGTGCGCGAGCCGACCGGCCTTGGAAACAAGAGCCCGGCGCTGATGATCAGCTGGGACCCCGCCAGGCTGAATATCACCGGAGAAGAAGTAGCCGACGAGCTGGCGACGACGAAGCCGCGGATTGCGCTCGGCGGCGGTGGTGGTGGAGGCGGCCGCGGCGGCGAGGCCGATCCGGGAACGACGTCCGTTTCGGTCACGGCGTGGATGATGCAGCCCGGCGACGACAAGATCGTGGCGGATCGCATTTACAGCGTGCTCTCGCGGAAACGCCCTGCGAGGCTCCAGACCACGATGGCCGCCGCGGGCGCCAACCTCACCGGCCACTGGGACGTCGAGATTGAATTCTTCAGCAGCAAGAGCCAACACGCCTTGTTCATCGAGCAGGATGGCAACTGGATCAAAGGCGCCCACCGCGGCGACTTCATGACGAGAGATGTGATCGGTCAGATCGAAGGCAACGACGTCAGGCTCCGGAGCTCTGAACGCCGGCCTGGCGACAACGTGACGTTCACGTTCGCAGGCACCATTTCCGGCAATACGATCTCGGGCCCGGTCTACATGGGTGAATATCTCAACGCGAAGTTCACGGCCTGGCGGCACGCCTACCCGGACTCGCGGACGACGATCCGAATCCCGAGCGGCCCGCCGCTGGCAACGTAGGGGAGGAAAGAAGTTTTCCAGTTTCCAGTTCCCAGTTCAAGGCCAGCTTCAGTTGCCGAAACTGACAACTCAAGTTTGAACGCGGAAACTGGAAATTGGAAACCGAACGCTATCGCGTACCAGGTCCGGCGGTTTTCCAGTCCTGCCCCGCCCGGCCGTTCAGATCCCACACCACGCGCCCATCGCGAAGCGTCAGCTCACACACCAGCATCTTGTCGCCCATCGCGCGGCGGTTCTGGGCGTCGAGGAATCCGTACGTTCCGCGCTCGAGTCGCAGCACCGTGACATCGGCTCCGGCGCCGACGCTCAGATGACCGAGCTCCGGGTGTTTGATTTGATTCGCCGGATTGATCGTTGACATCTTGATCACGTCCGCCAGCGCCACACCCTGATTGAGGATCTTCGACATCACGTTGGTCATGTCCTTCATGCCGGCGTTCATGCTGCCCGTGTGGAGATCGGTCGAGATCGAGTCGGGCACGAAGCCCTGCTGAATCGCGGGGATGGCGTTTGTCCACGAAAAGCTGCCGCCGCCGTGGCCCACATCGAACTTGACGCCGCGCTTTCGCGCCTCGGCGAGGTAAGGCCGGAGCTTCCCGTCGCTGTCGAAGAACGGCACGCGCTGCGTGTACATGTGCGTGTAGATGTCGCCGGGCCGCAGGTGCCTGGTCACGAGCTCCTCGAAGGGCCGCGCCGGATTGAAGTTCCCGAAATCGACGGCCACCGGGATGTTGGCCAGCTTGCCCGCCTCTACCGCCCGATCCACCGCCGTCCACTCGGGCCCGGTAAAGTGCGCGGTCTTGATACCGACGATGATGTTCTTGTACTCACGCGCCACCTTCGCGGTGGGCTCCGGCTCCATGTCGGTGGTGTCCTGCTCGATCTTGTCGGCGCCAGCCATGCCCTTGCCGACGATGTTGAGCATCGCGAAAATGCGCGTGCGGAAGCGATCGATCACGCGCTGCTTGAAGTCCGGGAACGTGCGCCACCCGGACGTGCCGAGATCGACGACGGTCGTGACCCCGCTGCGGAACGTGAACCCGTCGGGGTAGACGCTGCGATCGCCGTTGTACTCGTTGGCGATGCCGGTGCCGGTGTAGACGTGCACGTGCATGTCGACGAGTCCGGGTGTGACGTACAAGCCGCCGACGTCGATCGTCTGCTTCGCCTGACTCGCGGGGATGTTCTCCGCGACGGCCGCGATCTTGCCGCCCAGAACCGCGACGTCCACGTTGCGATCGATGCGATTCTGCGGATCGATCACGTGCCCTCCCTTGAGCAGGAGGTCGTATTGCTGGGTGCCTTGCGTGCCGACGCCGGACGGAACCGATAGCGCCAGGATGGCGACGAGGACCGCGAAAAATCGCTTCATCACCGAGCCTCCTTCAACGACTTCGATTCGAACCAGCGAGAGAATAACTGCGGCGAGTCGGCGAGGCAAGCCGTCGCCGGTTTTTTGCAGGCGTCGATGGACACGCCCGCGATTTCCCTGTATACGAGTCGAGTACTCGGGCGGGTTGGAGGAAGAAACGATGAAACGTGCTGCATTCCTGTTGCTCGCATCGGGCTTCGTGACCGCTGGACACGCGCAGGCCACTTACGATCTTCTGCTCAAAGGTGGACATGTCATCGACGGGAGAAACGGCATCGATGCCGTGCGCGACGTCGCCATCAAGGACGGCAAGATCGCCGCGGTCGCGCAGAACATCGCGGAATCGCAGGCGACGAAAACCGTCAACGCCGCGGGCCTGTACGTGACGCCAGGTCTCGTGGACATCCATGTGCACGTTTATAGCGGTGAGGGAACGAGCTATTCCCGTGGGGCGCAGAGCGTGCCTCCCGATGGCTTCACGCTCAGGAGCTGCACGACGACCGTGGCCGACGCCGGCAGCTCTGGATGGCGCAATTTCGACGACTTCAAGGCCCGCATCATCGACAAATCGAAAACCCGCGTGACAGCGTTCCTGAACATCGTCGGAAACGGCATGGGCGGCGGAACAATCGAGCAGAACATGGCGGATATGGAGGGCAAGCCGACCGGCGAGAAGGCGCTGCAGCACAAGGGCGAGATCGTCGGCATCAAGAGCGCGCATTTCAACGGACCGGAGTGGCATCCATACATTCAGGCCGAAGAGGCGGGCAAGATGGCGGACATCCCCGTCATGGTCGACTTCGGCAGCGCGCGCGTGCGCACCATCAAGGAGCTCTTCGAAAAGTACTTCCGGCCCGGCGACATCTACACACACGCGTACGCCGGCGGCGGACGCATGGAGCTTCTCGACGGCAAAGTGAATCCGGCGATGGTGGCCGCTCAAAAGAGGGGCATCATTTTCGACGTCGGTCACGGCGGCGGGAGCTTCAGGTTCCGCATGGCCGTGCAGGCGTTCAAAGAGGGCTTCTATCCGGACTCGCTCTCAACCGACCTGCACATCGGCAGCATGAACGCCGGAATGAAGGACATGGTCAACCTGATGAGCAAATTCCTGGCGCTCGGCATGTCGCTCAAGGACGTCGTGGTCCGTTCGACCTGGAACCCGGCAAGGGAGATCAAGCTCGAACAACTCGGCCATCTCTCTGTCGGAGCGCCAGGGGATGTCGCAGTGCTGCGCCTCGAGAAGGGCAAGTTCGGATTTCTCGATCAGCTCGGTGGACGTCTCGATGGCACTCAAAGACTCACCTGCGAATTGACGTTACGGGACGGCGTGGTGGTGTACGACCTCAACGGCCTCGCCGGCGTCCCATGGGAAAAGTTGCCGGCAACAGGGCGCGGGTCGACACCGCAATAACGGAGTGGACGACAGCATCCACGCTTGTTCTTGGGCGGCTCCGCGGGCCGGTCGTCTTCGACCTCACTTACTATCAAGGGCGCCGTACGGCGTAAGCCAACACGCGGTTTTGCCTGTCGGAGCCGTTAACGCCGTACGCGGCCGCTCGCATCGCCTGCGGCCAGTCGATCGACTTCGGCCACCGTTGTGCGATGGAAGTCGCCGGGGATCGTGTGTTTGAGCGCGCTGGCCGCGACGGCAAAGCGGAGGGCGGCGTCGGCCGGCCGACCGGTAATGAGTCCGCAAATCAGCCCGGCCGCGAAGCTATCGCCTGCGCCGAGTCGATCAATCACGGTGATGTCGTAGCGCTGGCCTTGGTGAAAGACGCGACTGGCCGAGTCGAACAGCACGCCGCTCCACCCGTTCTCGCTCGCCGAGCGACTCTCCCGCAGTGTAATCGCCACTTGCGAGACGCCGAACTCGCGCACGACTCGTTCGGCAACGTCGCGATAGCCGTCGAGGCGCAGCCTGCCTTGTGTCACGTCAGCGCCAGGCACGGTCATTCCGAGGACTGACTGGATGTCCTCTTCGTTGGCAATCACCAAGTCGACGAACGCCATGAGCGGCCGCATGACGCGCTGCGCCTCCACCTCCGACCACAGCCGACGGCGATAGTTCAGATCGATGCTCACCTGCACGCCGAGCGCTTTCGCAGACTCGAGCGCCTCGCGCGTGCAGGCTGTCGCTTTCGGCCCGAGCGCCGGTGTGATACCCGTGCAGTGGAACCAGCTGGCGGTGGAGAGCACATCGGTCCACGGCACGGACCCAGGTTCCATTTCGCTTATCGCGGAGCGAGCGCGGTCGTAGATGACCGACGACGGCCGCTGACTGGCGCCGACCTCGGTGAAATACACGCCGATGCGGTCGCCGCCGCGCAGGATGTAATCGGTGCGAACACCTTCGGCCTCGAGCGCCCGCACGGCTGCCGTGCCGATGTCATGTGACGGCAGGCGTGTGACGTAATAGCTTTCGATGCCGAACGTCGCCAGGCTGACCGCGACATTCGCTTCGCTTCCGCCGAAGGTTGCGCGGAATATCGGCGACTGCAAGAACCGCTCGTTTCCCGGCGGGCTGAGCCGCAGCATCAGTTCGCCGAACGTGACAACTTTGGGCACTTGAGAGGACGGCAGGAAGGATTAGCTCGGGGCGCGCGCCGCCTGCACATTTGCGATGGCACGTCGCGCTGCAGCCTCGACACGGCCGTAGTCGCCGGCCGCGATCGCCTTTGCATCGGTGAGCGCCGAGCCGATACCCACCGCGATGGCGCCCGCGCGGATCCACTCACCCGCGTTGTCTGGTGTCACACCGCCTGTGGGCATGAGCTTGAGCTGCGGCAGCGGAGCGCGGATGTCTTTCAGGTAGCCGGGACCCAAGGCCGTCGCCGGGAAGACCTTGATGATGTCGGCGCCAATCTCCCATGCGCGCAGCATTTCGGTTGGAGTGAGGCAGCCCGGCATGGCCGGAACATCTCGTTCGTGGCAAGCGTGAATCGTGTCAGGACTAAAGGTCGGCGCGACGACGAACCGCGCGCCCGCGGCGATCACTTTCTCTGCCGTCGCCGAATCGAGCACGGTGCCGGCGCCGAGCAGGATGTCATCGGACAATGCGGCGGAGAGCGACTGGATGGCCTCGACCGCGCCGGGCACGGTCATCGTGATCTCCAGCGCTCGCACGCCGCCTTCGGCCAGGGCCCGAGCCACCGCGAACACTTTCGTGGCATCCTGGATCCGGATGATCGCGACGACACCACATTCCTCAATGGCGCGCACCACCTCTTCACGTCGCCGCACGGCTCTCGTCGTCATCAGCGCTAGCTCTCTGCTTGCCCGCGTGGATGGTATCACTGGGCAACAACCGGCGGCCACCGCCGCATGCTCGGCGGAAAGAAAGACGCTCAATTCAGACGTGCACGGTCACTGGCACGAATCATTCGACACGCAAGCATCCTGCTCGCACATACCACGCTGCACGAGGTATGGTGCTGTGTGCTTCCTGAGAGATAGGTCACCCATGTGACCGGAATGGACCTTGTGAATATGGCGCGCCCGGCCGGAATTGAACCGGCGACCCCCCGCTTAGGAGGCGGGTGCTCTATCCGCTGAGCTACGGGCGCCCTCGAACCATTGTGAGCGATGAACGACCAGGCGCAAGCCTGGTCCCACCACGGCACCAAACTCAGTATTGAAGGACCGAGTACACGCGCTCGTCGGTCAGCTTTGCGCGACCGTTCAAGAAGCCGAGTTCAATCAAAAACGAGAGACCGACGAGATCGCCACCAACGCGGCGGATCAATCCTGACGCGGCCTTCGCCGTACCGCCCGTCGCGAGCACGTCGTCCACGAGCAGCACCTTCCGCCCGGGCTGAAACGCGTCGCAGTGAATTTCCAGGCAGTCGGTGCCGTACTCGAGCGCATAGTCCTCGCGATGCGTCTTCGACGGCAGCTTCCCCGGTTTCCGAATCGGCACGAATCCGGCGTTCAACGCATTGGCGACCGCGGCGCCCAGGATGAAGCCGCGGCTCTCGATCCCAACCACCTGCTCGATGCCGTGGCTGCGATACGGACCGGCGAGGGCGTCGATCATGTCGCGGAAACCCTGCGGATCGTTCAGCAACGTCGTGATGTCGTAGAACAGGATACCCGGCTTGGGAAAGTCAGGCACGTGGCGGATCTTCGTTCTCAATGCTTCCATGCTGTTCGCTCAGCCGATCCCGAATCCCGCATGCTGACCGGTTGGCACCGAGGACTCCACTTCGACGTCGTCGACGCGCGCATGCGACGGCCCTCGCCACAGCGCCGCTTCGAGGCGCGCGAGCGACCGCTCGTCCCCTTCCGCGGTGACTTCGACCCGGCCGTCGGGCAGGTTCCGCACGCGGCCGCTGAGTCCTTCCCGATTGGCCACATCCTGTATGAAGTAGCGGAACCCGACGCCCTGCACACGCCCGCTCACGAGATACCGGCGAGCTACGCGCATCACACCATTGTAGCCCAGCAGGTTTGATAGCATTAGCGGTTCAACGGCGGCTTTCCCGCCGGAGCTGGAACACGACTGCGCGCGGAGGCGGGAAACTTGCACCCGGACCTAGAAGAAGCCGTTGCCTTCCACGAGGCGATTCTCGCGGAAGGCGCCAAAGCCCTGGTCGGCTACGACGCCCCCAAACAGCTCGCCAACGTCGTGCTCCTGTCTGAAATCCCGACGACATACGACAAGAAGGAACAGCGTCAGGTCAGTTCGGGCAACCTGCTCCTGCGCGGCGTCCCCGGCGTCGGCAAAACCTTTTTCGGCGTCATCCTCGCCGCGATCAGCAACGCCAAGTTCGCGCGGCTGCAGGGCCGCGCCGATCTGCAGCCCACCGAAGTCGTCGGCTTCCAGATGATCAACCCGGCGACCGGCGAGTTGATGACCGAGTTTGGGCCGCTCGCCGAAGCGGAAATCATCCTGCTCGATGAAATCAACCGCATCCCGCTCAAATCGCAAAGCGCGTTTCTCGAAGGCCTGCAGGACCGCACGGTGACGGTAGGCAAGACGACCTACGAGCTGCCTGCCTTCAGCTTTGCCATCGCGACGATGAATCCGGTGGAGCTCGGACAGGGGACGTTTCCGTTGTCGGAAGCTGCGACCGATCGCTTCGCGATCATCGTGAACATCGGATACCTTCCGCCGGCCGAAGAACGCAAACTCGTCAACTTCGATTTCAAGCGCATCCGCTTGCA
Organism: Acidobacteriota bacterium; assembly: GCA_046727855.1. Taxonomy (GTDB): domain Bacteria; phylum Acidobacteriota; class Vicinamibacteria; order Vicinamibacterales; family UBA2999; genus DASPWV01. Next base: position 518 of record JBKPDL010000052.1, on the reverse strand, counting down.
GCCGTTGATGGCGAAAGAGCGGATCATCGAGTTGCGCGGCGCGATCAATCAGCACGTGTTCCTTCACGAATCACTGGGCGAGTACATCCAGGCGCTCGTCGCGGCGACGCGTCCCTACAACCCGGAGATCGACTGGCTCACGCACTCGCCGTCCGAGCTCGTGGAGCGCGGCGTCGATCTCGGCGCGTCCCCACGCGCAATCATCTGCTGGGGGCGTCTGGCCAAGGCGTGGGCGCTCCTCGTTCGCCGTCGCGACGAGGTCTATCCGGAAGACATCCAGGACCTCGCACCCTATGTCCTGGGCCATCGTGTATGGCTTGGTCCACACGCCGCAAGTCACGGGTTGACGACGGAAGCCGTGATCAACGACGTGGTCGAGCGAGTACCGGTTCCATGAGAACCCGCGAGCAGGAAGTCGAGCCGCTGATCAATCTCTCAGAGATCACCGAGGTGGAGTTGCGCATTCTGAAACGCATGCGCGAGTTCACCATCGGCGAACATGCCAGCCGCTTCCACGG